>DASVLC010000087.1:0-4681 GCA_036385045.1 Thermoanaerobaculia bacterium
ATCCCGAGCCGCCGCAGCCCCGTGGGTGGGTGTGAGGGTGGGAGGGGCGAAGGACGGAGAGGGATCCCTTGCCGACGACCCACTACTGCGCCACCGCCGGTGACCCAGGAGCGCCCGGCGCCCGTCCCTCCCTGGGTCGTCGACTCAGGGATCCCTCGCCACCCGCCCGCCGCCCGCTCGGGATGACAGGCATGGGGGTGAACCCCGAGGAACCGAGGAACTCCGAGGAACCCCGAGGAACTCCGAGGAACCGAGGAACTCCGAGGAACCCAGGAACTCCCAGGAACTCCGAGGAACCGTACAATCACCCAATGATCATCCTCGGGATCAACGCACATCACGCCGACGCCTCCGCGGCGATCGTCGTCGACGGGAAGCTCGTCGCGGCGGCCGAAGAAGAACGCTTCCGCCGCGTCAAACACTGGGCCGGTTTCCCCAGCGCCGCCATTGAGTATTGCCTGCGCGAGGTGGGCGTGGGGCTGAATGACGTTCATCACGTCGCCGTCAATCGCAATCCGAACGCGCGGATGCTGCAACGCCTCACCTACGTCCTCCAGCACCGCCCCTCGGTGAACGCGATTCGTCAGCGTCTGCAGAACAGGAAGAAAATCGGCGATCTCGGGACTGAGCTCGTACACACGTTCAAGCTCGACTCACTGAAGCCGAAGCTCCATCACGTCGAGCACCATCGCGCACATCTCGCGTCGTCCTTCTTCGTGGCGCCGTTCGAGGAGGCGGCCGTGCTTTCCATCGACGGCATGGGCGACTTCGTCAGCTCCATGTGGGGCATCGCGCGCGGCAACCACATCGAGGTCCTCGGCGAGATCGGCTACCCGCACTCCCTCGGCATCTTCTACACCGCCATGACCCAGTACCTCGGCTTTCCGCATTACGGCGACGAGTACAAAGTCATGGGACTCGCTCCGTATGGCGAGCCGAAATACCTCGCCGAGATGCGCGACATCGTTCATGTCAAAGACGGCCGCTTCGCACTCAACCTCGATTACTTCACGCATCACGACGTCGGCCTCAGCATGATCTGGCAGAGCGGATCGCCCGTCATCGGTCCCGTCTTCTCCGAGAAGCTCGTCGCGAAGCTCGGGCCGGTGCGCGCGCAGAACGACCCGATCGAACAGCGGCACAAGGATCTCGCCGCGTCGATGCAGGCGATGTTCGAAGAGGCCTACTTCGAGCTCGCGAATGGCCTGCAGAAGAAGACCGGCGCCTCGACCCTCTGTCTCGCCGGCGGCTGCGGCTACAACAGCGTCGCGAACGGACTCGTCTTCGATCGTTCTCCCTATCGTGATCTCTACATCCAGGCAGCGGCCGGCGATGCAGGCGGCGCGATCGGTGCGGCGTACTGGGTCTGGAACGAAGAGCTGAAGCAGCCGCGCTCATTCGTCATGGACCACGCCTACTGGGGTCCGGAGTACGACGCGGGCGCCGTCGACAACGCGGTGAGGGCGAGAAAGCAGGATCTTGACGACGCGCACTGCGTCCTGCATCGCGTCAGGGATGAGCGCGAGCTCTGCCGCCTGACCGCCGAGCAGGTCGCGAAAGGCAACGTCGTCGGCTGGTTCCAGGGAAGGATGGAATGGGGTCCCCGCGCCCTCGGCAACCGGTCGATCGTCTGTGACCCGCGGCGCGCCGACATGAAAGACATCCTCAACCAGAAGATCAAGCGCCGCGAATCGTTCCGCCCCTTCGCCCCCTCGGTGATGCGCGACGCGGTAGGGGAGTGGTTCGAGACCGACTACGACGTCCCGTTCATGCTCCAGGTCTACCAGATCCGCGAAGACAAACGCGCCCAGATCCCGGCCGTCACCCACGTCAACGGCTCCGGCCGGCTGCAGTCGGTGAGCGAGAGCCAGAACGCCCGCTACTACCACCTCATCGAAGCCTTCCGCGACCTGACGGGAATCCCCCTCGTCCTCAACACCTCGTTCAACGAAAACGAGCCGGTCGTCAACACCCCCGCCGAAGCCCTCGACTGCTTCCTGAGAACGAAGATGGACCTCCTCGTCATGGGTGACCTCATGATCCAGCGGGTGTGATGAAGAGAGAGGGAGCGAAAGCCAATGACGTCGGAGGTGCCTCCACGACGGTTACAGCGGCCTTTCCGCGGAAGGCTGCCACCGCTTGACCAGGCGTGCTCGCGTGATGCGCCGGTCATGCGTGAGCAGCGGAAGGTTCAGGACGCGACAAGTGGCAACGATGAGCCGGTCTGCCGGATCACGATGGAAGGTCGAAGGAAGAGCGGCCACTTCCGCGGCGATCGCCGGTGTGATCGGCTGAACACGGACCGATCGCGGATGCGCTGCCGCGTCGAGCCATTCCTCGAGCGGAATGTCCAGATTCAGCCGTCCGCGCTCGACCAACATCGCGACCTCCCAGAGGCTGATGTCAGCAATGAAGGGCCGGGAGAATTGATCCAGCTTGTCGAGCGCTGCGATGTTCGCGGCGCCGAGGCGTATGTCTTGATCGATCCACCAGATCCAGGCGTGTGTATCGAGCAGGGTGGTCATCGCGCAGCGTCGATTTCGTGCTCGCCGATCACTGGATCGAGCGGGTCACCATTCCAACGTGCCTTGCCCCGAACCTTCAACCATGGCCGCTCGTCCACGTCTCCGGCAGCGGTGAGCTGTGCAACGACGCGGCCTCTCTTGGTGATTGTGATCGGCTCGCCCGTTTCGTTGACTTCGTCGATCAACGCGAGACACCGGGCCTTGAACTCCGAGGCGGGGATCTTCATATGACCAGTGTGAGTGACCAGTCGCGGCTTGTCAATGAGCGCCGCGGCAGCGCGCTAGCCGGCCAGTACGCCGGCAGTCTTGCGAAGAGCACTCGAGAACGTTCAGCGCCAGTGGGAGGCTTTCGCACTATTCAGTGCCGAAACCCTCACCCCCGCAACAACTCCCTCGCCAGAATCACCTCCGCCACAAACCGCTCCCACGCGTACGCAAACCCCGCACAGCCATCGAGAATCAGCCCCTTCACGAACAGGGTGTGCACCACCACCGCAACCGGCGCAATGAGCAGCCTGCGAATCTTTCCGGAAGCCGGCAGCGATCCCCACGAAGCGGTACGCAGCTTAACGGCCTCCTCACGCATGTAGCGCTTCTGTCGCTCGACGAAGCGGCGAAAGTCCTTCCGATCGTCATGCACGATCCGAGTGCGCAGCGTGTGGACATTTCCCGCGACCGAGACCCGATGCGCGTGTCCGTCCTGCCACACCGTCGCCGCTGACTTGCGGAGCAGGACGATCCTCGCGGGATAGAGCGAGCCTCGAAGCGGCCGGCCCTGCATCGCATAAGTGAACTCCGCCTTCCACGCGGCGTCCTCGGCGGCCGGCTCGAGTGCCTGCAACTCTTCCGCAATAGCAAAGGGAACGAAGTAGTCAGCATCCAGCAGAAGAACCCACGGCGTAGATGCCTGCTCGAAACCGAACGCCGTCTGTCCCGCGAGCGTGTCGATCTCGCGCTTCACGATCCGGACGTTGGGAAACGTCTGCGCGATGGCAACCGTCGCATCGGTCGAGAGGCTGTCGACGATGAGCACCTCACGCGCCCACGCCAGCTGCCCCAGCGTCCGCGCGATGTTCGCCTCCTCATCGCGCGTGAGGATCACCGGCGTGACTTCGTCCAGGAATCGCACCCGACAGAACTAAAAGGCGACTCTACCTTTGTCAAGTATTTGATCTGGAACGGCTTGTTTACGAATCCCGCCTGAGGGAAAGAAACTGACGCCGGAGGCGACGGCATGTAGCCGAAATCAATCCTGCCACCGCCGATCCCTCGCCGAAGTCACCCCGAGCGGGCGGCCGGGCGGGCAAACGAGGGGCCTGGCAAGCTGCGTACTCCGTAACGCGCAGGCCGAGCGCGCGCGGCGCCCGGAACGCATCGCCCAGAACCGTCGCGCGAAGCGCTTTGGAGTGCGGCGGCCTTAGCCGCCGCTTTCCACCGCGAGCACGTTGCCGGAAAACACGGCGCAGATTCCGCCGAGGCACGCGGTCTAAAAGCTGCGTCTGAGGCCGCAGCACTCCAAAGCGCTCCGCGCGACAGTCATGGGCGGCCGCAGCGACAGAAGACAAGTCCCATCAGCGCCAGACGCCACTCCTGTCACGTGTGACGCGAAGAAAGAAACCGACAAAATCACTCCTGCCCCCACCCAATCCCTCTCCGAAGTCACCCCGAGCGGGCGGCCGGGTGGGCAAGCGAGGGGCCTGGCAAGCTGCGTACACCGTAACGCGCAGGCAGAGCGCGTGCGGCGCCCGGATCCCTCTCGCTGCTCATCCGTTCGCCCCCGGCTATACTCGACCGATGAAGATCGATCGCTTGCGGCGAGACGCCAGAAGGAAATCGACGACCTGCGTGTCGGCCGTATCAGCGTCGGGGCGCTCCTGGCCTGCGTCGGAGCCCGCAGGATGCGGAGAGGCAGAGCCGGTCAAGCTGATGATCCAGCAAGTTGAGGCATCTCATTAGAGGAGCTTGACCTGCGGGGACGAGAACCCATGATCAGCCTGAACGAAGCGGTAAGACTCCATTCTGTCGACTTGGCTCAACGTGGTTACCAGGCAGAGGGGCTGCTGCATTTGAAGGGCGTGTTCCTCCGGAACTCACGCTGGAAGACCTACTGGCAGGCCGTCCACCCTGGCTTTGGCAGGGTGTTCATCAAAGTGAAT
>DASVLC010000088.1:0-3961 GCA_036385045.1 Thermoanaerobaculia bacterium
TCTCTCGATTGTAGCAACGCGGTGTGAACTCTCTACGAGGGGTGGAGAAAGTTGAACTCGCTTCGCGTCCGGAGGGGCGCGACCTGGGATACAGGTCACGCCTTGAGAGTCATCTCACCACGCAAATCGATCTGCATCTGCTGCTTCACGCGCTCCGATGAGAATCCCCGCCCGAGCAGGTAATACAGCTTCGCGAGCGCTGCTTCGGGTGTCATGTCGTAGCCACTGATGACCCCCGCGCGCGCCATCGCCGAACCGGCCGCGTACTCGTGGAGGTTGACCGTCCCTTCGAGGCACTGCGTGCAGTCGACGATCACGACTCCACGAGCTGTAGCATCGGTCAGCGCAGCGATGAAGTCCGCATCCTGGTCCGGACCGTTGCCGACACCGAATGCTTCGAGCACGAGACCCTGCAGCGGAGGGCGCAGCACGTTGCGGATCAACTCGGGTGAGATGCCGGGGAAAAGCCGCAGCGCGCTGACGACCGGCCGGCGCAGTTCGGGCACCCGGATCCGTCTCGCGCCACGCGGCTTGCGCAGCAGGTCGCGGTTTACATCGATCGCGATTCCTGCCGTTCCAAGCGGCGGAAAGTTCGGTGAGTCGAACGCGGCAAAGCCGACCGCGCTCACCTTCGTCGATCGACATCCGCGCAAGAGCTTTCCGCCGAAGTAGAGGCATACCTCAGGGATGTCGTAGCTCGCCGCCAGCATGAGTGAGGTGATGAGGTTTTCGCGGGCGTCGCTGCGGATCTCGCAGAGTGGAATCTGAGAGCCGGTGATGATGACCGGCTTGCGCAAGCCATCGAGCAGGAAGGGGACGGCCGAGGCGGTGTAGGCCATCGTGTCGGTGCCATGAAGGACGACGAAGCCGTCGTAGCGCTCGTAGTTCGCCTCCACGTCGCGAGCGATCTTCAGCCATTCGACCGGCGTCATGTTCGACGAGTCGAGCAGCGGCTCGTACTCGTGGATGGTGTAGGCCGGCATTGAAGGATGCCGCAGGTCGGGCATCTCGGACATCTGGGCCTGCAAATAGCCGGGCTCGGGTCGATACCCGTTCCGCGTTCTCTTCATCCCGATCGTGCCGCCGGTGTAGACGATGTAGACGCGTTTTTTCATGCGGTTGCGCGATCGAGGTGCAGGCAGGATGATACAGGGATGCCGAAAAAGACGCTGGCCACTCTCGAGCGCGACCTGCGGGATTACGCGATGGCGTTTCCCGAAGCCACCGAGGATCACCCGTGGGGGCACATCGCCGTGAAGGTGAAGGGAAAGGCGTTCGTCTTCCTCGGTGGTGAGAAGAACGCGACTGAGCTCAGCATCACGGTCAAGCTGCCGCAGTCGCGCGATCTGGCTGCCGATCTCCCGTTTGCCGAGCCAAGCGGATACGGACTCGGTAAGAGCGGCTGGGTCACCTCACGCTTCACGAAAGTGACGGACGTGCCGGTCGACCTGCTGCACGCCTGGATCGACGAGAGCTACCGCGCGATCGCGCCGAAGAAGCTGGTGAAGCTGTTGTGACGCTGCACGGATGGACACTAATCGGCGAATTCGCAAGTGTGCCCGCCGCAAAAAAAGCGCCTTGTCGCCTCTCTCCCCGCGTCTAGCGGGGAGAGGGTGGCCCTGAGCGAAGCCGAACGGGCCGGGTGAGGGGTTGTGCCACCGGCCAATGATCGAGCAAGTTGGCAAGTGCAGGGCGGTTGTTCGACCCCCTCATCCGCCTTCGGCACCTTCTCCCCCCGCAAAAGGCGCGGGGGGGAGAAGGGCAACAAGGCATTGGTTGGAAGGATCGACACAGGACCGTGGAGATCGCTCGAACTCGATGAGCGGAAATTCTCTCCAGCGTATTTGCGCGGCTGTCACGCCCGCCCGTCGCCCTACCGTTCCTGCGAGCCCTCTCCCGCATGGAGGGCCGCATGAACGGCGGTGAGCAGATCCCGCGTCGAGATCGGCTTCTCCAGGAAGATTCTGCTCCGCAGCGGCTCGCCGTTGATGGCCTGATCGGTGTAGCCCGACATGAACACCGTCGGGAGCTCGGGATACCGGCGATGAATAACGGCGGCGAGCTCGAAGCCGTTCATCTCCGGAAGCACGATGTCGGTGAGCAGCAAGCGGGGCGTTTCGCCGCGCTCGACGATCGCCAGCGCTTCGCCCGGCGTTCGCGCATCGAGAACTTGATAGCCCGACTCTTCGAGCGACTCACGGATGACCGAGCGGAGCAGTTGCTCGTCTTCGACTATGAGGATGGTCCCCTCCCCCCGGGGCGGTTCCTTCTCAGGCTCGACGTGCACGCCTTCGGCCACCTCGCCCTGATGACGCGGGAAAAAGATCTTGAAGGTGGTTCCCTGTCCAACCTCGCTGTACATCCAGATGGCGCCCCCGGTCTGTTCGACGACGCCTCGTACGACGGAGAGCCCGAGACCCGAACCTCCGCCTTTTCGCGAGGTGAAGAACGGGTCGAAGATCCGATCGCGGATCTCCTCCGGGATTCCGACTCCGTTGTCGCTGACGACGAGGGCGACGTAGTCGCCTGCGCGGATGCGGAACTTTTGTCGCGCATAGGCCTCGTCGACGACGACGTTCCTCGTTTCGACCGTCAGGATACCGCCGTCGGGCATCGCTTCCTTGGCGTTCACGGCCAGATTCAGAATGACCTGGTGTAGCCTGGCGGGATCTGCATAGATGGACCAGACGTCGTCGAGCGACTGCCGAACCATGATGTGCTCACCGAGAGTAAGCCGGAGGAGCTCCATGGCCGAGGCCACGTCTTTTTTCAGATCGACGACCTGGGGCTCGAGAACCTGTCGTCTTGCCGCGGCGAGAAGCTGCTGGGTCAGCGCACGGTTCTTCGAGGCGGCCGCACGGATGTCGCTGATGTGGCGCAACTGATCCGCGGTCAGACCTCCCTTTCTCTCCAGGATGTCGCAGCGGGAGAAGATGACCATCAGCATGTTGTTGAAGTCGTGCGCGATGCCGCCCGCCAGCTTGCCCAGTCCTTCGAGCTTCTGCGTCTGCAGCTGATCGGCTTCGAGCGCCCGTTCGCGGGTGACGTCGCGAATGACCGCAACGCTTCCGTCGAACGCACCACTTCGGCCGAAGATCGGTGATCGGACGACGCGGGCCAGAAACTTCGACCCGTCTTTCCGGACGCGCCACTCGTCGCGCTCCACGCGCTCGCCCGATCGGACCCGATCGAGCACCGACTGAAGAGGCTCGAGATCAGTGGCATCGGTGGCACCCGGCAAAAACAGCCGCTGTATCGACGTTCCGACGACTTCGGCCGCCTCATATCCGAACATCCGCTCGGCGCCGGAGTTCCAGGTGGTGATGACTCCGTTCGAGTCGATTGTGTTGATCCCATAGTCCTGAACGGCGTCGACGAGGAGACGGTAACGTTCCTCACTGCTCCAGAGATCGTCGGCCGAACGGGCCATGATTTCGCGCTCTCCAGCGGCTTTGCTGAGAGCGAGCTCTATCGATCGGCGGAGGTCGCGGTGATCGAAGGGTTTGACCACGTATCCGTACGGCGCGACCAGCTTGGCCCGCTCCACGGTGGCAGCATCGGCGTGCGCCGTCAGAAAGAGAATCGGGATTGCGTTCCGCGTCTGAATCGCTCGCGCCGCATCGATCCCGTCGCCCCCTCCTTTGAGTCTCACGTCCATGACGATCAGGTCGGGGACGAGAGCCGCGGCGCGCTCGATCGCAGCGTCCGCACTTCCCTCGACACCGACTACTTCAAATCCGAAGCCGCGGAGCGTCTGCTCGAGATCCATCGCCACGATGGTCTCGTCCTCGACGATCAGGATCCTGGTCGGTGCCATCTCAGTCCTCCATTCGCGCCGGAAGAGAAATCCGGAACGACGCCCCTGCCTCTACCTGCTCGATTTCGAACGTACCGTCGATCTGCTGGACGAGGCCGCGGACCAGTTGCAGCCCGAGTGTTCCTGTCGATGCAGAATCGAATC
>DASVLC010000089.1:0-1514 GCA_036385045.1 Thermoanaerobaculia bacterium
TGTTTCGACCGGGTTTAGCTTGAGCGGCGAGATCTTCTCGAGCCTGCGCGCCTTCCAGTCGCGCTTTCCCGCGATGGCCTGGCCGAGCAGGTTCAGCGCCCCGTCGCGCACCTTCTCCGGGGCCACCACGGCATCGACGACGCCCGTCTTCAGCGCCGTTTCGGCGTCGTACTGCTCACCGCCGGCGATCCATTCGATCGCGTTGTCAGCGCCAGCCAGACGGGAAAGGCGTACGGTGCCACCCCAGCCGGGGAAGATGCCGAGTTTCGTTTCGGGCAAGCCGATTTTCGTGTCCGACGACATCACCCGATAGCTCGTGCAGAGCGCGAACTCGAGCCCGCCGCCAAGGGCAAGCCCGTTGATCGCTGTGACCGTCGGGAAGTCGAAGTCCTCGACCGTGCTGAAGAGCTTGTGAACCTCGAGGATCCATGCAACGAGTTGATCCTCCGGGTTCTTGAAGTAGTCGATGAACTCGGTGATGTCGGCGCCAACGATGAAGGAGTCCTTCCCGCTCGTCACGAGAAGTCCTTTGACACCCGATTCTGCTTTGACGAGCGCGAGCGCCTCACCGAGTTCGGCGAGCGTTGCCTTGTTGAACTTGTTGACTGAATCGCCCTGCAGATCGAACCGCAACTCGGCGATGGCTCCGTCCAACATGGAGCACTGGATGGACTGGCCATCGAATTTCATGAGACCTCCCGAACCTTCGGTTCTCGCCGGTGAATGAATGGTCATTCAGTGGATACTCCCAGCGTAGCGCACCGGAGAGCCGTGCGCTACGACACGGACTCATGTGAGGCCGATCGCGAAAGGGCGTGTTGGTCGGTCGGTCCCGCCACCTGATAGAAATACAAGCGGCCTGTCATCCTGCTTGTCATCCCGAGCCAGGCGGGTGGCGGGCATGCGAGGGGCCTCGCACGATGCCTGTAACGTTGGGGCGTAAGAGCGCGCGGCATCCGCCTGGCATGCGCGTTACGGAGTACGGAGTCCACTCCTCGTAGACTCACCAGGACAATTGTGCGACCTGCCATTTCGCGAGCCTCCGCGCATGGAGCGCCCGGCTCTTTGCCTTCGTACTTCGCGCAACTCTGCGGTTTATCCGAACGTCAGGTCGATGTCGCCAACCGTCAACTGGCGCAGATGACCGCTCGTGGGGTCGACCTTCACCAGGTAAGCCTCACCATTGCCAGGGTCAGTGAATTCGTAGGTGATCGCCTTCTCGTCGCGTCCAACGGCGCCTGGCTCCTCATTCTTCTTCGGGTCGGGGAAGCGAACGACCAGTTCGAAGATGCGGGCGATCTCTCCCGGGACAACGTCGACTCTCGCTCCATTCAAGGTCCAGACGAAGCCCCCCTTCTCCGAGACGGCCGTCCAGCTGCCCTTCGTCGTCCCGCGGCCGACGTAGATCACCATCCGCTCGCGACCATCGGAATCGCGAGTCACCATCCCCTGCCCGTCGGGAGTACGGAAGCGGAGTACCGTCGCTCTCCGCAAACACTCGACGGCCTGCCGAT
>DASVLC010000090.1:0-9746 GCA_036385045.1 Thermoanaerobaculia bacterium
GGGCGCCGCGAATGAGAGAAAGAAACGCGAGTTCGTTGCGCGAAGGCCTGCATGACGATCTGGTTCTCTTGTCGATCCTTCCTTCCCCATGCCTTGTTGCCCTTCTCCCCCCGCGCTTTTTGCGGGGGGAGAAGGTGCCGAAGGCGGATGAGGGGGGTCGAACAATCGCCCTTCACTTGCAACTTGCTCGCTTGTGGCGGGTTGCGCGGCCCCTCACCCGGCCTTCGGCCACCTTCTCCCCGCTAGAATCGCGGGGAGAGGGGCGACAAGTCTGGTGATGGAATCCCCGACGTGAGCAATGCGCATCAGGTTGGCCTCCGCACATGGCCTCATGCGTACGCGCTGAAACCCGCATAAACACAGGGAGTTTCTTGGAAGTGTAGCGTGAGGATCCGGGTGGGCGGGCGGTGCGATGCGCGTGAATGGCACCACCCATCCACCCAGATCCCTCGCTACGCTCGGGATGACAGTACGCGGGTTGCGTCATTGGAAGTGCGGTTAAGGTCAGCCGTTGCGCACGGTGGCGCGCAGGACAGAGTCGCTCTTGTTTTCTACAACGAAAAACGCCTCCCTGAGGAGGCGTTGATCACGTACGCAGGCGGGCGCTTACCTGGGATTGGCGGTATTGAAACGCTGGATGACCGTGTCGGTAATATCGATCGCATCCGAGGCGTAGACGAGACCTGACTCGAACTTGTTGAAGATGGCTGCGAGCCCCATCTCCTTACCGAGAGCGTCGATGACCGGTTTGATCTTTGCTTCGAGTGCCATCAGCTCGCGGTCACGGGCTTCCCCGATTTCGCGATCGGCATCCTGAGCGTAGCGCTGCATGGAAATGCGCTTGTCGGCCAGCTGCTTCTGCATCTCGGCGAGCTTGTCTTCGCTGAGCGAGAGCCGCTTGGTGCTGATGTCGGTGTCGAGCTTCCGCAGCTCGTCATCCATCTGCTTCGCGCGTTCCACACGTTCGTCCTGCATCTTCTTCAGCTTGTCATACGCGGCCTTGCCGGCCGTCGACTGCGAGAGGACTTTCTGCACGTCAATCACCGCAATCTTCGCAGGCGCCGTCTGCGCAAACATAGGAGCCGCGAGGGCGGCCAACGCAATCGAAATCACGAACTTCTTCATGAGGTCTCCTTCTGTGAACCGTGGACAACCGTGGTTAAGCGGCCGCCGTTCAGAACGTATTCCCGATAGTGAACTGGAAGCCCTCGAAATCGTCGCCCGGCTCGGGTGACGGATTCACCGCATAGATGAACCTGAGAGGGAACTGGAAAACAGGCAGGAAGAGGCGCATCTCGGCACCGAAACTGTAGCGGAGCCTCGACAGGTCGATTTCTTCCCTGTAACCGAAGGAACGACCCGCGTCTCCCCACAGCACGAGGCGGATCGGATCGTTCACCCGGTAGATGTACTCAGTGTTGAACACGGTGTATTTGTAGCCGCCCGCCGGACGAAGGCCGCGGCCGGGGAAGTTCTCGTACGGTCCGAGCGTGCCATAACGGAACCCGCGGACGGAGTACTCGCCGCCGGTGAGGAAGCGGTCAGAGGTCGGGACGCAGAGGTCCGGGACTTCACGTGAGAGATCCTCGTAGGAGTGCGCGCACTCACGATCGCCGAACGGCTGGATGTAGCCACCCTCTGCATTGACGCTGACTGAGCTCTTGCGTGAGAGGGGGAAGAAGCGGGTAAGCGTGAGCGTCGGTTTCACGAGTTCGACTGTACCGCCGAGCGGGCCACCGCTATAGGCGACACTCAGGCTGAGGCGCGAGCCTCGTGACGCGTCGAGCGGATTGTCCAGCGAGTTATAGCGGTAGGACGGAACGATCGACGAGGTCGTGAACTGCAGATCCGACACTATCGGGATCGGGATATTGCCCTGAGCATCCGGCTCCTCGTAGGTCGAATAGACGCTACGGGAACGCTCATAACCATAGATCAACGAGAGGCTGTCGAAACGGCGCAGACGGTAGCCGTAAGCGATCGTGCCGCCCTTGCCCCGCTGCTCGAAGCCGAATGCTGCCGGCAGCGTCGTTTCACGGTTATACAAAGAGATCCCAAGGCTGTTCGGTGTGTCGAGGAACCACGGATCGGAGTAGGCAATGCTGAAGTAGTTAGTCCGACGCCCGCGCTGATAGCCGAGTGAGAAGTTTTCCCCTTCGCCCATGAAGTTGCGCGTCGAGAACTGCGCCTGCAGGAAGAAGCCGCCTCCTTCGGAGTAGCCACCGCCGAACTGAACGTCGTTCTTCCCTTCCTCCTGACCCTTGACCAGGATGTCGACCGTGTTCGACTCGGGATTGACTGTGAAATCGGGATTGTCAGTGATCTTGAAATACCCGAGCTGTCCGAGCTTGTACAGACTCTGCTTGAAGGTCTCCATGTCCATGATCTGACCTTCCTCGAGGAAGATCTCACGGCGGAGTACTTTGTCTTTCGTCGTCGTGTTTCCCTCGAACTCGAGACGTCCCAGCCGGAACTGCTCGCCTTCGTACACGCGGAGATTTACATCGACCACGTTGTTCCCGCGATCCACGTACTCCGGATCGACGTACGCGTAGATGTAGCCGCGCATCCGGTAGGCATCTCCGAAGGCATCGACGCGCGCCTGGATCGGCTTCCTGCGGAGCGTCTCGCCCTGATCGAGCGGCCAGTTGCCGATGATCTGCTCTTCGGTAAAGACCGAGTTTCCGGTCACGGCGACCGTACCGAACGTGTGAACGTCACCCTCCTGAACCGGGATGGTGATCCGGACGCGCGGCTTGCGCGTCCCGACGGTTTCGATCTGAGGATCTCCGAAAGCCACCTTCTGGTAGCCATGATCCTGATAGAAATTCTTCACTCGCTCGAGGTCTTCGTCGAGCTTCGACGGGATGTAGAGATTCTTTTTCCGAACCCAGGTGATGAGGTTGTGCCGCTTGACTTCCGTCATCTCGCCACGCAGCCGGCGATCGGAGAACCGCTCGTTACCGACGAACAAGATCGACGCGACGCGAGCTTTGATCCCCTCCTCGATGACGAAGACGACTTTCTTTTCGTTGGGAGCTCCCAGATCTTCCGTGATCGTGTCGACCTGTACCCCTTCGAAGCCCCCTTCGGTGTAAGCCCGACGGATTGCCTCGGCGGCACGGCGGATGAGCGTCTGTTCGATCGTACTGCCGACGTGGATGTCGATCTTCTCGCGCTCGAGAACCTCGTTGATCTTCTGCTGATTGAGCTCCTTGTTGCCGCGGAACTCCACCGACCCGATACGAGGTCTCTCCTTGACAGTGACCTTGACGATCACCCCCGTATCACCCCGCTCGGTCTCGATCCGGATGTCGTCGAACAGACCGGTCTGCCAGAGGTTCACGAAGTTGCTCTGAACGGCCTGCGCGTTGAACGGATCCCCCGGGACGATGCCGAGGTAGACGCGGATGGTGTCCTTTGCTACCGAACTGTTACCGATCGTGTCGAATCTCTCGATCAAATCACCGTCGCCAGGCTCGGGGCGAACCGGCACCGGCGCATCGGTAATCCGTCCGGTGGAGGGGGTGTCGAGAATCGTTCCGGGCCGCGGCCTTGGCCGCTCCTGTTCCTGACTGCTTTGGGCCCACGCTGCCGTGGAAGCGAGCAGCACGGCGGCGAGCATCACTGGAAGTCGAGTCATAAGTTCTATCGGATCGCGATCTTGAATTGTGAGACGCGCGACCACCGATGGAGGTCACGCCCCAGCCTGAACATCAGGGAAACGCGGCGCATTCTACATGGCCGGTGTCTCATCCGGAGTCCTGCTCTCCCCCCCGGGGAGCCGCGCCCTTTCGGACACCGGCCACGGACGTGGGTCGCCCGGCTCGGGCAACCTCACTCCAGGGCGTACGTCGCCAGCCCTCGGCCGAACGACCAGTTCTCTCTCGACACCTCGGTGAGGCTGATCAGCACGTCATCCGGGCGAACGCCCACCGCCTGCTGCATCCGGGCAACGATCCCTGCATAGAGCGCCCGCTTGACCTCGACCGTCCGGCCAGCGTTCAGCGTGATCTCCACGATGATCGGATGCTCCGATCGCTCCATCCCGGCGTAGGTCGGGTGGGCGACGAGATGAGACTCCGGCACCTCGTCGACGATCTGGAAGCGGTCGTCAGCAGGCACGTTCGCTGTCTCCACGAGTGCCTCATGGATCGCGTCGAGAATCCCGCGAAGAAACTCCGGGGATCGTCCTCTGCGCAGAGTGACTCGTACGAGCGGCATTCTCTCTCCTGACTCAGGCCGGTTGGATCAGTTCGCGATCGGTTCTTCGATCGGCCGTGCTACCAGTACGACCTGGTTATCCTGGAGAGTGAACTCGACACGCTCAGGAACGACATCCTTGTTCCGGATCATGAACTCAGAAAGCTCGTCTTCGATGTAGCGCTGGATCGAGCGTCGCAGCGGGCGCGCTCCCGAGTTCAACTCTTCCTTGGCCCGCACGAGCAGCCACTCGACCACCGAATCATCGACCGAGATCTGCACGTGCTTGTGTGCGAGGGCGAGGTTCACATCGTCGATCAGGATCTGGCAGATTGCGCGCAGCTCCGCGTCGCCGAGAGGATTGAAGATGATCACCTCGTCGATCCGGTTGATGAACTCCGGCGAGAACTCCCGCTTCAACTCGGTGTGAATCAGCTGCTCGGCCGACTTCATATCGGCCTCGGTTCCCTGATCGCGGAATCCCAGGTGGCCCTTCGTCGCGAGGTGACGCGTTCCGAGGTTGCTCGTCATGATGATGAGCGTGTTGCGGAAGTCGACCTGGTTGCCGAGTGAGTCGGTGAGGATTCCATCTTCGAGAATCTGCAGGAGGAGATTCGAAATGTCGGGGTGCGCCTTCTCGATCTCGTCGAGCAGCACGACGCTGTATGGATTGCGTCGCACCCGCTCGGTCAGCTGACCGCCCTCTTCGTGACCGACGTAGCCAGGAGGCGATCCGATCAGCTTCGAGACCGCATGCTTTTCCATGTACTCGGACATGTCGAAACGGATCAGATGCTTCTGCGATCCGAACAGGAACTCGGCGAGACGACGCGCAACTTCGGTCTTTCCGACCCCGGATGAGCCGAGGAAGATGAACGATCCCATCGGCCGGTTCGGAGAGGCGACGCCGAGACGCGAGCGACGAATCGCGCGCGAGATGGCGCGGATTGCCTTGTCCTGACCGACGATGCGGCGCATCAGCAGCTCTTCCATGCTGATCAGCTTCGCCGCCTCATCGGCCTCGATCGAGGTGACCGGGATGTCGGTCCAGGAGCTGATGATCTCCTCGATATCGCGCTGCGTGACTTCCATCATCTCGTCGTCGACGATTTCGCGCTCCTGCTTGAAGCTCTCGATCTCTTCCTTCAGTTCGATCTCCCGCTCGCGCAGGAAAACGGCCTTTTCGAAATCCTTGTCCGAGATCGCCTTCTTCATCTCTTTGACGATCGAACGGGTCTCGGTCTCGAGACGCCGGAGGTTCTGCGTATCGGCGACGCGACGGAGCTTCACCTTCGCGCCCGCCTCGTCGATGATGTCGATCGCCTTGTCAGGGAAGAAACGATCCGTGATGTAGCGGTTCGACTGGTACACCGCGCTCTTGATCGCGGTATCGCTGTACTTCACCTTGTGGAAGTTCTCGTAACGCTCCTTGACCCCTTCGAGGATCTGCAGCGTCTCGTCTTCGTTAGGCGGATTGACGATGATCGCCTGGAAGCGGCGAAGCAGTGAGCGGTCCTTCTCGATGTAGCGGCGGTACTCGCGGATCGTCGTCGCACCGATGCAGGAGATCTCCCCGCGCGACAGCGCCGGCTTGAGGATATTCGCCGCGTCGAGCGAGCCCTCGGCGGATCCCGCGCCGATCAGAGAATGGATCTCGTCGATGAAGATGATGATGTCCTGGTTTTCCTTCAGCTCTTTGATGATGCCCTTGAGCCGCTCTTCGAACTGGCCGCGATACTTCGTCCCGGCAACGATGAGCGAGAGATCGAGCGAGAGGATCCGCTTGTTCGCGATGAACATCGGCACGTTGCCGTCGACGATCCGCTGCGCGAGACCTTCGACGATCGCCGTCTTGCCCACGCCTGGCTCACCGAGAAGGATCGGGTTGTTCTTCGTGCGGCGCGAGAGGATCTGGATGATCCGCTCGACTTCCTTCTCGCGGCCGATCAGTGGGTCGAACTGCTGCTGGTGCGCGATCGCAGTCAGATCGCGAGCGTACTCGGCGAGGAACGGAAGCTCCTTCTTCTGCTTGTCGGCCTCTTTCTCCTTGAGGATCGAGATCGTCTCCTCGCGGACGCCGTAGACGTTGAGCCCCTTCGCCGTCAGGATGCGGGCCGCCGTCGATGACTCGACGCGCAGAATCCCGATCAGCAGGTGCTCGGTCCCGACGTACTGGTGAAGCATCGACTCTGCCTCGTGCGAGGCGTAGGCGAGGATCTTCTTCGACTCCTCGGAGAGCGGCAATTCGGCCGACGAGGAGATGCGATCGACGAACAGACGGTCGCCCTCCACATCGCGGCGGATCTGCTCGGGCTTCACGTTGAAGCGGGAGAAGATCTCCTTGATGATCTCCTCTCCTTCGCGGAGCACGCCGAGGAGGATGTGCTCGGACTCGATGACACGAGATCCCAGCTTGGACGCTTCATAACGAGCGAAGAAGAGTGCGCGGCGAGCTTTTTCGTTGTATTTCTCGAACATGTCAGTTGTGTCGCTGCTGCTTCATTTCGAAGACCCTGTCGCAGCGTGCCGCCAGCTCCGGGTTGTGCGTCACGATGACGGATGTGAGTCCGCGCTTATTGTGACACTCCCGCATCAGGTCGAACACCTTCTCACTGGTCTCGAGATCGAGATTCCCAGTCGGCTCATCGGCAAGGAAGAGCACAGGGTCTGCCAAAAGCGCTCGCGCGATTGCGACCCGCTGCTGCTCACCACCTGAAAGCTGATTGGGAAAGTGACGACTTCTCGCGGAGAGCCCCAGCTCCCCAAGTAACTCCTCTGCCCGATTCAACGCCTCGCTTCGGCCGATTCTTCCGATCCAGCCGGGCATCGCGACGTTCTCGACTGCCGTGAACTCCGGCAGGAGATGGTGAAACTGAAAGACGAATCCGACGTTCCGGTTGCGGAACCGCGCCAGCTCGTCAGCGTGCATGCCGGTGAGATCGCGATCATCGACTCTCACCCTGCCCGAGTCCGGTCGGTCCAGCCCTCCCAGCAGGTGAAGCAGCGTCGACTTGCCGATGCCCGACGGTCCGACGATCGCCAGCATCTCTCCCTTTTCGACCGCGAGCTCCATGCCGCTGAACACAACCACCGGCACTTCGGCGTTGCGGTACGTCTTCGAGAGCGCGTGCCCTTCGAGAAACGGCATCGCACGATTATAAGCACGCGCGTGCGGAACCTCGGTGATGGATGTCGCGGGTGTGGACTGCAGTGGAGGGGAACCTTGGTGGACCAGGACCGGGTGGATGAAGTGGACCGGAATCTGGAGTCATCCGTCCACGTCCCGTCGCCTCAGTGCCTCACTCCGCCGTCGCCTTACTTACGCTTGACTTTCGCCTCGTTACCGCCTACATTGTGCTCCAAGAGGCAGCGATGCAATATCTGACGGAACGGCAGCGGGACATTCTCAACTTCATCCGCGAATTCCAGAAGGAGCGCGGAGTGGCGCCAACGCATCGCGAAATTTGCGACCATTTCGGGTTCTCCTCCTTCGGCACCGTCTACAAGCACCTCTCCCTTCTGCAGAAGAAGGGATTGATCCGGCGCGACTGGAACCAGAAGCGTGGCGTCGAGGTGGTGGAGAAAGACGAGCCGCAAAGCCGCCGCAATGACTCGATGCGGGAGTTGCCGCTGTTCGGTTACATCGCAGCCGGCCGGCCGCTCGATGTCGAAGTCTCCAGCGAGATGATCTCGGTCCCCGAGCACCTGACGAGCCGCGGTGAGAACTACGTGCTGAAGGTGCAGGGAGACTCGATGGTCGAGGACGGAATCCTCGACGGCGATCTGGTGATCATCGCCCGGCGCGAGCGAGCCGACAACGGCGAGATGGTCGTGGCCAACGTCAACGGCGAAGTAACGCTCAAACGGTTGTACCGCGAAGGCGAACGGGTTCGACTCCAGCCCGCGAACTCGATGATGAGCCCCATCTTCGCCCCCGCGCGGGATGTAGCAGTCCAGGGTGTTGTGGTCGGTCTGATGAGGCGGTTCTGATTTCGTCTGTTGAATGGATAAGGTGAGGAAGCCATGGATCTCGTTCTGAAACTTCGTGAACTCCGCCGGTTGAAGGGTCTTACCCAGAGAGATGTCGCCAACCTGTCCGGCCTTGGCGAAAAGACAATCAGCTCGTTCGAGACGGGAAACCGGATCGGCTCGCTCAAGCTCGCCCAGCTCGAGCGCCTGCTGTCGGTTTACGGCCTGTCCAAGTCCGAGTTCTTCGGCTGCGAAGTCGAACGGCAGATCGCACCGTGGGAGATCTCCGAGGAGGAGACTGCCGCCCAGCGGTTGACCGAGGAGATCCGCACGCTGCCCAGGCCGCTGCAGAAGACGATGATCGCTAAGTTCCAGCTGATGCTCGAGACCGCGAGCACCGTCAACCGGCTCCGCGACCGACGTCCGGCGTACCTGCGCGAGAACTCCGAGTGGCACATGCTGACGTCACGGAACTGAACCTGGGGCTTCGAATGGCGAAGCCGTGGGGGTCGCGCGGCTCGCGCGATCCCCGCCGGCCGCTGGCCGGCGGTGGGCTTTGGATGAGCCGACCGGTCCAGAGGTGAATCGGCTTCCCGAGACGCCCATCAATGGGTCGTCGACCTTCTCCTGAGCGCAACCGATGGCGAGACGCCATCGGCGATCGCGCGAGCCCGCGCGCCCCCCTCAGCCCTGCCGGCGATCCCCTCAGCTTCTTTTTCGCAATCGCGCCGCAGACCGGCGTCATCTGCTTCCTATGACACAGGCGCGTGCGCACTTCTGGGTCGTCGGCAAGGGATCCCTCTCCGTCCTTGGCCCCTCACACCCGCACACCCACCCCCGGGGCTCCGGCGGCTCGGGATGACAGCGCAATGGCCCTAATTTCGGGCAACTCCCGAGGAACTCCGAGGAACTCGCGAGGAACCGAGGAGCGCCCTAACGCCCGGCGCTCGCTCGCTGGCGCCAGCGCGCTGCGGCGCGATCGTGCTCGACTGCCAGCCAGGTCTCGGCTGCAAGCGCAGCGCTGGAACGTGAAGGGTTCGCGCGATACATCTGCTCGAGGGTCCGTTCCGCGTCTGTCTCCCGGTCGAGTGTGACGTAGAGAATCGCCAGCCGCGTGTACGCCTCGCGGTTGTTTGGAAACGCTTTTACCTCAGCGAGAAACGCCTGCTCCGCTTCCTCCGGTCGATTCATCCTCGCCAGGGTGTCTCCCCGGGTCGCTTCCAGATCCAGCAGCGGTGCGGGATCCGTCTTCAGCGCGTCGAGACGCTGCAACGCTTCCGGCAGCCGCCCCTGGGCGACGCGAGCGCGAGCGACGACCACAGCAGCTTCCCGTCTGCGGCTCTCGTCGGCCGCTGCAAGCCCCGCCTCCCTCTCCGCTTCGGCGGGATTGCCACGCTGCAATGCGATCCGAGCCAGCAACAGATGAGCGCCGGCGGCTGTCGTCGGTTTGCCCAGTGCTAGACGAGCGTGCGCCGCCGCGTCGTCCAGCTTCCCCGCTCGATACTGCAGAGTACCGACCGAAAGGGCGAGTCCTGACGCCAGCTCAGGCGATGTGTCGATCGCGCGACGATAGG
>DASVLC010000091.1:0-4513 GCA_036385045.1 Thermoanaerobaculia bacterium
GGTCGCGCGGCTCGCGCGATCCCCGCGGGCCTCCGGCCGGCGCTGGGCTCTGGATGAGCCGGCCGGTCCATGAGTGAATCGCTCTCGAGACGCCCATCAATGGGTTCTCGACCTTTTCCTGAGCGCCCCCGATGGCGGGCCGCCATCGGCGATCGCGCGAGCCGCGCGACCCCCATGGGCTTCGCCTTCGGAACGCTAGTCCGACAGGACCTGGACTTCCGGGATGTTCCGGTACTTTTCGGCGAAGTCGAGGCCGTAGCCGATCACGAACTGCGGATCGATCGTGAAGCCGACGAAGTGCGGTTCGAAAGGGACGCGGCGCGACTTCGGCTTGTCGAGGAACGAGGCGACTTTTACCTTGGAGGCGCCGCGGCTCTCGATGTAGTTGTTCACTTCGCGAATCGAGAGGCCGCTGTCGATGATGTCCTCGACGATCAGCACCGACTTGCCTCGCATGTCGAGCTGCGGTTCCTTGAGGATCGTCACGACACCCGAGGAGTATTTCTGGTTGCCGTAGCTCGAGATCTGAATGAAGTCGAGCGCGACGTCCATCGTCATCTGGCGGACGAGATCAGCGCAGAAGAACATGGCGCCTTTGAGAACGCAGAGGGCGATCAGCTCGGTGCCGGCGAATTCGGCGCTGATCTCCTTCGCCATCTCGGCGACGCGGCGGTCAATCTGTTCACGGGAGAATAACGTCGTCTGTGGCATGCGGAGCAGAATCATAGCATCGCGCAGTGCGGCCTCGGCTGTTGGCCATTCGCTCAGTCGCGCGAAGCGCTTTGGAGTGCGGCGGCCATAGCCGCCGCTTTCACAGAACGAGCGGGATGATTCGAATGGCCGAAGCATCCAGCGCTCTTTCTGGGGTAGTTGCACGCTGTGGGAAAGCGGCGGCTGAGGCCGCGCGCACTCCAAAGCGCTTCGCGCGACGACGCCGGGCGATAGAATCGCCCGCATGAAGCTCTATCGGGTTCTGCAGGCAGGAAGGATCTCGGAGGTCGATCACGTCCCGGAGGGAGCTGTGCTGCTTCCTCCTGTCGTGGCGGGGAAGATCGTCTGCGTCGGGCGCAACTACGCGGACCATGCGAAAGAGCTCGGCAATGAGGCGCCAGCCGAGCCGATCCTTTTCATGAAGCCACCGAGCGCAGTCCTCGCACCGGGCGGGACGATTGTGCGGCCTCGCGTCTCCGAGCGCGTTGATTTCGAAGGGGAGCTCGCCATCGTCGTCGGCCGCGAGGCGAAGAACGTCGATCCGGCTTCCTGGCGCGATTACGTTCGCGGATTCACCTGCGCGAATGACGTCACCGCGCGTGATCTGCAGAAGAAGGACGTTCAATTCACCCGCGGCAAGGGCTTCGATACGTTCTGTCCCGTCGGTCCGTGCATCGAAACCGATCTCGATGTCTCCGACCTCCGGCTCACCACCAGAGTGAACGGCGAGACGCGTCAGGATGGACGCACGTCGCAGATGCTCTTTCCGTGCAGTGAACTGTTCGCGTTCATTACGAGCATCATGACTCTGATGCCGGGCGATCTGATTCTCACCGGCACTCCCGCGGGCGTCGGGCCGCTCGCGGCGGGCGATCGTGTCGAGGTCGAGATCGAAGGGATCGGCACATTGAGCAATGAAGTGGCGTGAGGAGCTGACCCGCCGGTTCCCCGATCTGCGGAAACTACCCCGCGGCTGCTACATCGTGGGAGGTGCGATTCGCGACCTGCTGATGGGAATCGAGCCGGCCGATGCCGACGTCGCCTGTCACGATCCCCTCGCCGCAGCGAAGACGATCCGTCCCCGCGCGATCAGACTCGGCGATCAGGAGCACCTGAGCGCCTGGCGCGTCGTGGCGGGACCGCACATTTATGATTTCGCAGCGCTGCTGGATAACGCGATCCTTCCCGATCTCGAGCGTCGCGATTTCACCGTCAACGCGATGGCGGTCGATCTCGAAAGCGATGAACTGATCGATCCTTTCGGTGGCCGGAGCGACGTCGCGGCGAAATCGGTGCGGATGGTGCGCGCGTCGAACTTCGACGACGATCCGCTCCGGACGCTCAAGGGCGTCCGCCTCGCGGTGAAGTACGACATGGAGATCGACGGTGCGACGCTGAGCGCGATGCGCCAGCGCGCTCCGAGAATCACCGAGATGGCGGTCGAGAGAGTGAACTACGAGCTTTCACTCATCCTCTCGGCGGGAAAGCTTCGCCGAGCCATAGCGTTGCTGCGCGAGACGCAGCTCCTCGAGCCATTGGGATTCGAGTCACGCGAGCCGAAGGCCGATGACGTTTCACTGGCTGGCGCCTACGCGCTGCTGGTGAGCGATCCGGAGGCTTACGGGCGTCGCTGGCGATGGAGCGCTCGCCTCGTGCGCGACGTGATTGCACTTCAGCGGCTCGTAGAAACGCACGACCGGATGTCACTCTACGACGCGGGTGAGCCGCTGGCCCGGCAGCTTCCTGCGCTGCTGCGTGCACTCGGCCGCGATGAGCAGCTCGATGTTGCCGACTTTGCGATCGTCGCGCTGCTCACTGGTCAGGAGATCGCGGCGCTCGCTTCGATCGCCTCGGGGCCGGAGGTCGGCAGAATCAAGCGTGCACTGCTCGAAGCGCAGGTTCGCGGCGAGGTCGGTACTCGTGATCAGGCGGAGGCGCTCGTCAGATCGCTCGCTACTGCGTGAGCGTGACGTGGACCTCGCCGGCGGTCACGTGAGCCCTGACCCGCGAGCGTCCGCCCGCGTTGAAGAACTCGGTGCGGCCGGGAAAGATCCCTTCGCGAGTCACGACCTCATCACCCAGGTTCGTCTTCACCTCACCGACGCGGCACGACGCTCGTAACTCGCGCACCTGCTCCTTCGGCAGCCGGAGGCGTATCTCTCCGGCCCGCATGTCGATGTCGATGTCGCCGAAGCTTCCCGCCATGTCGATCTCTCCGGCCGCCGTCGCAAACTTCACGTCGATGCCGGGCGGAAGGTCGAGGCGGATGTCGTAGCCGGTGAACTTCCGCGCCCGCCAGCTTTTCGCGTTCGGGCCGAAGCGCTGCCGGACGATTGCCTCGGCGCCGCGGATCTCGAACTCGACCGAGGTGTCGTCGACGACCTTCTGAGCCCACTGCCGCTCTCTCTGGCCGTCGTAGTCGCGGGACGCGATACCGGCAATGCCGAGCTGGCCGGCCGCGCCGTTCCGGACCTTGAAGACGCCGGTGGAGAGATCGATCACCACCCGCTGAACTCCGCCAACCGGAATGACCGACTGAAACGAGTGCGTGACGTCGGCCGCCAGCGCAGTGGAGGCGAGCGCAATCGAGGCGGTGACGGCGAGAAGGGAGGTGAGAGGGATCCGCATGTCTTTTATTACGCGGGGAGGGGGCGGAAGGTTGCCGATCGCGACCGGGATGTCGGTTTTCGAATTGAAAATTGAAAATTGAAAATTGAAAATTTGGAATTGAGAATTAGGAGCGGGAATTGGGAAATGCGAACTGCTGATCCTTGCCTGTCATCCTGAGTCGCCGGAGCCCCGGGGGTGGGTGTGTGGGTGCGAGGGGCGGAGGACGACGAAGGACCCCCTGCTCGAGCGCCCCTGCGGCGCAACTGCCGATAACGCTGTCATCCTGAGCCAGGGACGGCGCGGGCGCCACGACTGAGGAAAAGAAACTCGGGTCCGTCGTGCGCGAAGGCGCACGGGGGGTTCGTAGCGCAGGCGTCCTCGCCTGCCGTACCGCGGACGTCCGCGTCCGCAGGGGGCGTCTCGCCCCCCGCACCCTGCAACTTGCTTGTGTGTGGCCGATTGGCGCGTTGTCATCCTGAGCGTAGCGTGAGGATCTGGGAGGGAGGGGGGTGCGATTCTCGTGTTTGGCACCGCCCATCCGCTACCAATGACACGGGCGCGTGTGCACTTGTGGGACGTCGGCAAGGGATCCCTCTCCGTCCTCCGCCCCTCACACCCGCCCACCCACCCCCGGGGCTCCGGCGGCTCGGGATGACAGGGCGCGTTCTCCCCTCAGTCGCGGCGCCGGCCGTCCATTGCACCGGCCCGACATTCTCAATTCCCGGACACAGCCGTCTCAAATACAGGGCAAACTACAGAATCGAAATAGCTTAGAGCCATGCGCCGTTTGGATGACCTGTGCGTGTTGCCTCACTGTTCCTCACTGTCGCTCTCCTCGCCGTTTCGGCCGGCGCAGCCGAGGTTCGCTTCGTGGCGCCGCTCGACGGCTCGCAGTCCTTCGGACTGATGCTGATCGAGATCGCGACGGATGTGGCCACTGTCGATCGCGTCGAATTTCAGGTCGACGGCATGCTGGCAGGTGTCGCGAGGAGAGCTCCGTATCGCATCGCCTTCGACTTCGGCACTTCTCTCGACAGCCGGACGATCACCGCGACGGTCTGGTCGGATGGCTATAAGAAGAAGGATGTTGCTTCAGTCACGACCGCGGCGATGACGGCGAACGAGACGCTGAATGTCGATCTCGTCGAGGTGCCTCTGCGGGTCAAAAGCAGCCGGACCCTGAAGGCGTCCG
>DASVLC010000092.1:0-7031 GCA_036385045.1 Thermoanaerobaculia bacterium
CCCTCCCCGGGGGCTGCGGCGGCTCGGAATGACAGGCTACCTCTGTGTCTTCTCTCTCAGCCGGGGCCCCACGCGTGGTACCTCCTTCGGGATGCCACGCCTCGACGTCATGCGCTCCGCTGGATGACGCGATCGGAGGAGGTCGAATCGCGGAAGCGTGTGAGTCGGCGGCCTTGCCTGCAGTTGGCCGGCTCCCGTCCCGCCCCATCTCCCGTCCCAAAGGAGTACCATCCGAGGACACTCCGATGGCTACTCCAGAGTCCGCTGAGACGCGGCAGCGCGTCGTTTCGGTCTTCCTTCTTCAAGGTCTGGCCGGAGTGCTTCTGATGGTCTGGCTCACGTGGGTCCGCCACGACGAGACACGCGCCATCTTCAGTCGGCTCGGAGGTGATGGGCCGATTCTCATCGCCATCTTCGTTCTGTTCGCCACAACCCTCGCCCTCCTCCGCTTCGAGCTGACGAATCTCGTCTACGTAGCCCTGGTCATCACCAGCTACATGGCGATGTTTCCTCTTCTCGGAGTGGTTCTCTCTTCCTGGATTGCAGTCGGGGTGTCGATCGGGACACGACTGGTGTCACTTCAGCAGATCGGTCCGGCTCCAATCGAGCGCCAGGACACGCTGACCGACTACATGAAGGCGTTTGGTCTCTTTGGCACCTACGGGATCCCCGTCGTGGCGGCGGTCACGGTCTACCAGTGGCTCGGTGGCAGCGTCCCGGTAGCCGAGCCTGGCTGGGCGAACGCCGCCAGAATCGCGGCTGGCGGCACAGTGCTGATTCTGATGAACTTTCTCCTGATGCTGTGGCCCCAGAGGGCGTACGGCTATTCGATGCAGAAGATCGGCAGGCTCTATGCGATCGACGGCGCGATCTCGATCGTTGCACTTCCGTACGCGGTCGTGACAGCGCTGACCTGGAGTGCGATGGGGTGGGGAGCGGTGGTCGCACTCGCCTTCACCGGTTGTGTCGGCAACTACATCGCGCGCAAGCTGGCACTTACGCGATCAAAAACCGACGACCTTCTGCAGCGGCTCGCATCGCTCACCAATATCGGCAAGACGATCTCGCTGCGGCATTCGCCGGACGAGCTGTTGATGACGGTCTACACGGAGTGTTGTGCCGTAATCGACTGCTCTCTCTTCTCGATCGCGTTGTACGACGAGGTGTCGAATGAGCTGGCGTTCGAGCTCGATGTCCGCGACTCAATCATCCTTCCGAAGGACCGGATTCCCCTCGGCGAGGGGCTCAACTCCTGGGTCGTTCAGAATCACAAACCGCTGCTTCTTGGCAGCATCGCCGAGGAACAGCGCTTTGGCCTCAAAGCGGTGGCAGACACGAAAAAGAGCGAGTCCTGGCTCGGTGTTCCGATGATCGCGCGCGACCGCGTCATCGGTGTGATCGCGGTCGAAAGCTACGCGAAGAATGCGTTCAGCCCGGACGACCTGATCCTCCTCACCGCAATCGCGAATCAGGCGGCGGTGGCAATCGACAATGCGAACCTCTATCGCGATCTCGAAGGCTTGACCGTGGAACTGGAACAGCGCGTTCTCGATCGCACGAACGAGCTCCGCGAAACGAACCTCCGCCTTCTCGCGGCCGATCGATCGAAGAACCAGTTCCTCGCCAACATGTCTCACGAGCTCCGCACGCCGCTGAATTCGATCATCGGCTTCTCGAGCGTTCTGCTGGAAGCGACGAAAGGAGTCCTGCAGCCGCGAATGCAGCGCTTCCTCGACAACATCCACACCGCCGGCAACCACCTTCTCGAGCTGATCAACGACATTCTTGATCTCTCGAAGATCGAGGCGGGTCGCATGGAACTGCGTGCCGATCATTTCGACCCGCGTGACACGATTGCGGCTGTCGAGCGGGTAATGCGTGGGTTTGCAGCGGCTGCAGGCGTCAACATCGTGGCACGCGTCGATCCTGCGTTGCCGCGACAAGTCTGTCTCGACGAAGGACGGCTGAAGCAGATCCTGTTCAACCTGTTGTCGAATGCAGTGAAGTTCTCGAACGCCGGCGGAGCCGTTGGCATCTCGTGTCGCCTGGTTCCCGCGAGCGAGTCGCCACTGCTGCTCGACACGATCCGCGTCGACGTTACCGACGACGGAATCGGGATCCCCGCCGATGAGCTGCAGACGATCTTTCAGGAGTTTTACCAGACCGAGCTCGGCCGCCGGGCGCCAGGTGGGGGCACCGGGCTTGGGCTTTCCCTGACCCGGAACTTCGTCGAGTTGCATCATGGCCGGATCGAAGTGCAGTCCGAGGAGGACGCCGGCTCGACCTTCTCGCTGTTTCTGCCGCTTGACTACCGGGAGGCGAGCCGACGCGCCACCCCCGGACCGCCTGAAGATACGCGGCAGGCGGCCGTCTCTCGCGCCGAGAGGGCGTGATCGAGGCCCGTTGCCCATCGGCGGGTATAATCCGCGCCCCAAATCCGATTCAGAAGGAACTCAATGTCCAATCGCACATTCACGATCATCAAGCCCGACTCGGTTCGTAAGGGCAACTTCGGCAAAATCATCAGCAGAATCGAAAGCGAGGGCTTCACGATTCTCGGCCTCAAGAAAGTCTTCCTGTCGCGTCGCCAGGCCGAAGGCTTTTATGCGGTTCACAGCGAACGTCCGTTCTTCGGCAGTCTCGTCGAGTACATGACGTCGGGGCCGGTCTACGTGGCTGCTCTCGAGCGCGAGAATGCCGTAAGCCATCTGCGCGGCATCATGGGTGCCACCGATCCCGCAAAGGCCGATGCCGGAACGATCCGAAAGGACTTCGGTGAGTCGATCGAGCAGAACGCGATCCACGGTTCCGATTCGGACGAGAACGCGAACATCGAGATCGGTTTCTTCTTCGCGCAGTCAGAACTGCTCTGACCCGACTCACTCCCGTTCTCGCGGCTCCCGGGGTGTCTTCCGGGAGCCGCCGCGGATCACGCGGCGGTCACTCCGTCACGATGATTGCCGAAATCCCGTTCGCTTCGAGCTGCGCTCGGCTCCGCACCGCTTCTTCCCGGTTCGCGAAGGGACCGATTCGAACTCGATAGAGATCGGAATGGTCGACGTGCGCCTGCTGCCCGAGGGCGGTGATTCTGTCCTGTAGCGCCCGGGCGTTTGCCTCGACGCTGAACGCTCCGACCTGAACGTAAATGCGGGCTTGCATCGACCGCGCGGGACGTGCCGCAGGCCGCACTGCCGGAAGTGGCGCCGGGCTCACTCCGACAGACCGCGGTTCCTCCACGGGAACCTCTTCGATCGTCGTTCCATCGGCTGAGACCTGACGCCTCGTCATCACGCCACCGCGCTGAACCTCGACATCAACTCGGTCAACCGTCGCGTCGGCGGTTCTCCCACCGGGCAGTGGAAAGGAGATTGGCGGTGGTTCGCCTGCCGCGGGTGCAGCGGGAGGTGCAGGAGTGATCGCTACATCGAATGGCGCAGGCGGCTCGCGATCGCCACTGCCGATCCGAGCGATGCGGATATCGACAGTTCCTACGCCAGGTTCGATCAGCCCGATCTGGCGGGCCGCCGCATACGAGAGATCGAGGATGCGATTCGCGATGTAGGGCCCTCGATCGTTTACCCGGACCCTTACCGTCTGCTGCGTTACCGGGTTGCTGACATCGAGGACCGTTCCGAACGGAAGCGTCCGGTGCGCGGCGGTAAGCAGCGACGGGTCGAAGATCTCGCCGTTCGCCGTCGTGCGTCCCGCGAACTCTTCACCGTACCAGCTGGCCATCCCACTGAAGCGCTCGGGTAGCGAGGGCGGTCCAGCGGTCCGACAGCCGTAAAAGGCGAACGCTACGGTGAGCAGGCAGAGGAATCGGAACAGCGCTGAAGCTTCCGGCGGTGCAACGCGCGACCGGCGGCCGTCCAGCCGGACCCTCATACGCGAACCTCTCCGACCTTCTCGCTGACCAGCTCCTTCTCCGTTTCGAGAAGAGGGTCGATGACCTCCGTGAGAAAGCGCTCCACCTGCTGTTGCGAGAGTCCCGTGTAAGCCTCTGGTCGCGACATACGCTCGAGTGCAGCACGGTCGATGCCGAAAAGCGGATCGGCCGCGATGCGATCGAACAGGTCGTTCTCCCGCGCTCCGTCCTTCAGAGCATCCGCGGCGCCCTTGGCGTGCACGCGTATCCGCTCGTGCAGCACCTGCCGGTCACCGCCGCGCGCCACGCCTTCCATCATCACATTCTCGGTCATCAGGAACGGCAGCTCACGTTTGACGTTGGCTGCGATCACGTCTTCATGAACGACAAGACCCGCGGCAACATTGTCGTAAAGCAACGCGATTGCATCCGCGGCAAGGAAGGCTTCGGGAATCGCGATTCGGCGGTTGGCCGAATCGTCCAGCGTTCGCTCGAACCACTGGGTCGCGGCCGTGAACGCAGGGTTCAGAGCATTGACGATCAGATGTCTGGAGATCGCGTCGATCCGCTCAGCCCGCATCGGGTTTCTTTTGTACGGCATCGCGGAAGAGCCGATCTGATCCTCTTCGAACGGCTCCTCGACCTCCCGCAGATGCTGGAGCAGCCGCATGTCGTATCCAAACTTCGACGCCGACTGGGCGAAGCCTGACAGGACATCGACGACCTGCGAGTCGACCTTCCTCGAATACGTCTGCCCCGAGACCGGATAGCTCCGCTTCATTCCGACGGCCTCGGCTACGAGCTCCTCGAGCCGAGTGACCTTTGACTCGTCGCCTTCGAAGAGGTTGAGGAACGACGCCTGCGTTCCGGTCGCACCCTTGACTCCGAGCAACGCGAGTTGCGATTCGCGATGGACGAGTTCCTGGTAGTCCAGCAGCAGATCATGCAGCCAGAGCGACGCCCGTTTGCCGATCGTCGTCAGCTGTGCCGGCTGAAAGTGCGTGAAAGCAAGGGTCGGCGTCGCACGCCAGGTCCACGAGAAGTGCCGGAGCCGCGCAATGATGTTGATGATCCGGCGGCGCAACAGGCGCAGCCCCTCGGCCATCTGGAGGATGTCGGTGTTATCGGTAACGTAGGCCGAGGTCGCGCCGAGGTGAATGATCCCTTTCGCCGAGGGAGCCTGCAGCCCGTACGCGTGAACGTGCGCCATCACGTCATGGCGAACCTCTCGCTCCCGCCGCTCGGCGTCTTCGAAGTTGATTGTTTCCGCGTTCGCCTTCAGCTCCGCGATCTGACCGTCGGTGATCGGGAGTCCCAGCTGCTTCTCGGCTTCGGCAAGTGCGATCCAGAGCCGCCGCCAGGTGCGGAACTTGAAATTCGGCGAGAAGAGGTACGACATCTCGCGCGACGCATACCGTTCGGTGAGGGGGTTCGATGTAGTGTCGTACTTCACGTTGGGATTATATGAAGGTTACACTACGCAGTGGGATGCTTCCTTCCGTAACGCTCCACGACTCGCGCCGGGCGACCCAGGTGACGTTGAAAGCCGTCATGCTGCTGGCTGGCGTCCTCTGTGTCGTGTTCGCGATTTCGTTCGTTTTCAGCGACCGCGGCCTGCCTGAGCTTCAGCATGTCCGCACCCAGGTTGCAGCGCTGAGAACCGACATCGAGCGCGTCGAGAGCCGGAACGGACAGCTTCGGGCAGAGATCGAGAGCGTCCGGAAATCGTCCTACGCGATCGAGCGAATCGCCCGTGAAGACCTCGGCATGTCGCGCAAAGGCGAGGTTGTCTACATGGTTCCGAAGCGGTAGCCGGCTCGCTCGGGGTGACATCTCAACGGCCTTAACTTTAGCCCTCTAGTGTAGTGCGGCTGAAATAAGTGCCAGTAACTGTGCGTTCGAAGCGTTTACGATGGCGGAGGTATTCGCCATGCGTGTCGCCCCGCCGATACACCTGACCCCGGAGCAAGCAACGCAGTTGCGGAGCTGGGCCCGAGGGCGCCGAACGGAAGCGCGGCTCGTTCGCCGAGCGAAGATCGTGCTGCTGGCTGCCGAAGGAAAGCAGAACAAGGAAATCGCCGAAGCACTGGGAGTGATGCCGCGGATCGTGGCCTGCTGGCGCGGTCGATTCCTCGAACTCGGTGTGGAGGGCCTGGTCAAGGACGCTCCGCGAGCGGGCCGAAAGCCTTCGGTGACCGACGAGAAGGTGAAAGCGATCGTGCGACGAACGATCGAGGAGACCCCGCGCAACGCCACGCATTGGAGTACGCGAAGCATGGCGAAGGCTGAGGGCGTAAGCGAGAAGACCGTGCGTCGTATCTGGAAGCGCCACGGACTCAAACCGCACCTGGTCCGCACCTTCAAGCTCAGTCGCGACCCTAATTTTGCCGAGCGACTCGAAGACGTGGTCGGGCTGTATTTGAATCCGCCCGAGCATGCGATCGTTCTTTCGGTCGATGAGAAGAGTCAGATCCAAGCGTTAGATCGCACTCAACCCGGCCTGCCACTCAAGAAAGGCCGGGCAGGAACGATGACGCACGACTACAAGCGGTACGGCACAACCACTCTGTTCGCGGCACTCAACACGCTGGATGGTTCGGTGCTGGCCACATGCATGCGCCGTCACCGCCACACCGAATGGCTCAAGTTCCTTCGGCTCATCGATCGCACCGTCGAGGCGGGCAAAGAGATCCACATCATTGCCGACAACTACGCCACACATAAGCATGCGACTGTGCAGCGTTGGCTTGATCGCCATCCTCGCTTTCACGTGCACTTCACGCCAACCGGAAGCTCGTGGCTGAACATGGTCGAGCGCTTCTTTCGCGACCTCACCGTCAACCGCATTCGCCGCGGAGCCTTCACCAGCGTTCCCGATCTCGAGATGGCTCTCCACGACTACGTCCGCGTTCACAACCGCGACCCGAAGCCATTCATCTGGACCAAATCCGCCAAGGACATCCTTCAGAAAGTCACACGCGCCCGCGCGGCTACGAATAAAGGCCGATCTGAATGACGCACTACACTAGAGCGCGTCGAGCGCGAAGGCGCACTTCAAATCTGGCGCTCTTTTGTCGGTCCTTCCTTGACAATGCCACCGTTGCCCCTCTCCCCGCTGGAATCGCGGCGAGAGGGGCATCAAATCTCATGCTTGGCGAAGGAAACG
>DASVLC010000093.1:0-19851 GCA_036385045.1 Thermoanaerobaculia bacterium
AATCTCTGGCAGTCGTCCGGTGCGATATCGCCCCCCGCATCGTCATTCCTGTACCCCGCTCGGTCGCCTCCTGCAGAAGAGAATCCAGATGATCGACAGAACCGTCTCGCATTACAGAATCACGGCGAAGCTCGGCACCGGTGGCATGGGGGTCGTCTACGAGGCCGAAGACACGACGCTCGGCCGGCCGGTCGCGCTCAAGTTTCTTCCGCCCGAGCTTGCCCAGGATGAGGCCTCGCTCCAGCGATTCCAGCGTGAGGCGCGTGCCGCATCCGCACTGAACCACCCGGGCATCTGCACGGTCTATTCGATCGATCACGAGGGCTCCGATCACTTCATCGTGATGGAACTGCTCGAAGGCGAGACGCTCGGCGACACGATCCGCCGAGGCGCGCTCGATCTCGAGACGCTCCTGAATCTCGGCGTGCAGATCGCCGACGCCCTCGAATCAGCTCACTCGAAAGGAATCGTCCACCGCGACCTCAAGCCGGCGAACATCTTCGTCAATAACCGCGCTCAGGCGAAGATCCTCGATTTTGGACTGGCGAAGATCGATCGTGCTCGCTCGAAAGTGGAGGTCTCCGCTGCGCAGACCGCGGTGCGAGACGAGCTCACGGCTGCCGGAACGACCCTCGGCACCGTCTCCTACATGTCTCCCGAACAGGCGCGTGGACAGATCACCGATGCCCGCACCGATATCTTCTCCCTCGGCACGGTTCTCTATCAGATGGCCACCGGCGTCCTTCCGTTCCAGGGCGAAACGAGTGCCGTGGTGTTCGACTCGATCCTCAACCGGCAGCCGCCGCCGATCGTCCAGTACAACTCTTCCTTGCCGGCCGATCTCCAGCGGATCATCGACAAAGCGCTCGAGAAGGACCGCAATCTTCGATACCAGTCAGCGACCGAACTGAAAACGGACCTGATGCGGCTCAGACGCGACATCGAGTCCGGGTCACGGCGGACCGCGGAGACGTCGAGCGGTCGTCCTGTCGCCGTTGCACAGGCTGCGAAGTCGATTGCCGTGCTTTACTTCGAGAACCTGAGCGGCGTGAAGGAAGATGAGTACTTCCGCGACGGAATCACCGAGGACATCATCACCGAGCTCTCGAAGATCCGCGATCTGAAGACCTTCTCGCGCGCGACAGTGCTCGCCTATCGAGACAATCCGGTCACGCCGACGCAGGTGGGGCAGCAGCATGGCGCCGCCTACGCGTTGACGGGGAGCCTGCGCCGCGCGGGAAACCGGCTGCGCATCAACGCACAACTCGTCGACACGAAGACCGACTTTCCACTCTGGTCCGAGCGGTACGACCGCGAGATGAAAGATGTCTTCGAGGTGCAGGACGAGATCGCCCGGGCCATCGCCGAGGCGCTCAGAATCACGCTCTCTCCACAGGAGAAGCAGGCGCTGGCCGCGAAGCCGACCGAAGACCTGCAGGCTTATGATCTCTACCTGCGCGGCCGGAACTACGCCCGGCGGATGTCACGTCAGGACCTCGAGTTCGCGCTGCAGATGTTCGAGAACGCGGTGTCGCTCGACGCCAACTTCGCCGTCGCCCACGCCGGGATCGCATCGGTCTGCGCTCAGTATTACTACCATTACGAACGGTCGAAGACCTGGATCGATCGCGCGCGGCTTGCAGCCGAGCGCGCCACGGCAAAAGGGGCCGACGCCCCCGAGGTTCTGATCGCACAGGCCTGGGTTGCCTATGGTGAGGAGCGGTTCGACGATGCGCTGGCGCACGTACGGAAAGCGCTCCACCGCAATCCCGATATCGAGAGCGGCTACTACCTGTTAGGCCGCGTCCTGTTCGCCGCTGGCCGTCACCAGGAACTGGTCGAGATCTCCGACGAGGCGATCTCTCACGCGGGAGAGAACTACAACACCTTCATTCCGATCCGGAACGCACTCAGCGCCCTCGGCAAGTCTGAAGCGCTGCGGAATCAGACGCAGCGGCAGATCGAGTTCTTCGAAGGTCATCTCCGCAAGGTGCCGGAGGATGCGCGCGCCCGCGTACTGCTGGCTGGCGACTATGCAGCGATGAAGCGCCCCGAGGACGCCACTCGGGAGGCGAACCTCGCAATGACCCTTCGCCCCGACGACGCGATCATTCTCTACAACGTAGCCTGTCTGTTCTGCGATCTCGAGCGCAAGCCGGAGGCGATGGATGCTCTGCGGAAGGCATGGGACGGCGGCTTCCGCGACCCGCAATGGGCGCGTCGCGATCCCGATCTCGCCTTGCTGCACGATGAGCCCGAGTTCCAACGGCTTTATCCGGAAGGCAAGTAGGAGTAAAAGCGGCGCAGATAGAACCATGTCGCAGTCGGCAATGCCGGCAGAGAGACCACGATGATCGACCGTACCGTCGCAAACTACAGAATCATCTCGAAGCTCGGCACGGGCGGGATGGGTGTCGTCTACGAGGCCGAGGACACAACACTCGGCCGGCGCGTCGCAGTGAAGTTTCTGCCGCCCGAGCTCGCCCGCGACGAAGCGACATTGCAGCGCTTTCAGCGAGAGGCACGCGCCGCGTCCGCGCTCAATCATCCGAACATCTGCACGATTCACACGATCGGCGAACACGATTCCGAGAGCTTCATCGTCATGGAGCTGCTCGAAGGGGAGACGCTGGCCGACAAGATTCGCCAGGGACCGATTCCGATGGATACGCTCATCGGAGTTGCCCTCCAGATCACCGACGCGCTCGAGTCGGCCCATTCCAAGGGAATCGTCCACCGCGACCTCAAGCCGGCCAACATCTTCGTTACTTCGCGCGGCCAGGCAAAGATTCTCGATTTCGGTCTGGCGAAGATCGAGCGGTTCCGCAACTCGAGCGAGGGATCGCTCGGCGACACCGCGGTTCGCGGCGACGAGCTGACGGCGGCCGGGACCACTCTCGGAACTGTCTCCTACATGTCTCCCGAGCAGGCGCGGGGTCAGGTGACCGATGCGCGCACCGACATCTTCTCCCTCGGCACCGTGCTCTATCAGATGGCCTCTGGTGTCCTGCCGTTCACCGGCGAGACCTCGGCGGTCGTGTTCGAGGCAATCCTGAATCGCGAGCCGATGCCGCTGAGTCAGCACAACGGCTCGCTGCCGGCGGAACTGAACAGGATTCTCTCCAAGGCGCTCGAGAAGGAACGCGTGATGCGGTATCAGAACGCCGCCGACCTCAAGACCGACCTGCTGCGGCTCAAGCGTGATCTCGAGTCCGGTGGACGGCAGGTCGTCGACTCCGGCAGCCATCGCTCCGGTGTCACGCCGGCGGAAGGCAAGTCTGTCGCCGTTCTCTACTTCGAAAACCTCAGTGGCGTGAAGGAAGACGAGTACTTCCGCGACGGCATCACCGAGGACATCATCACGGAGCTCTCGAAGATCAAGGGGCTTCGTGTGTTCTCACGTGCGACCGTGCTGACCTTCCGCGACAAGCAGGTGACGCCGCCGCAGATCGGACAGCAGCTGGGGGCCTCGTCCGTGTTGACCGGAAGCCTGAGACGCGCAGGGAGCAGGTTGCGCATCAACGCGCAGCTCATCGATACCAGCACCGATTTCCCGCTCTGGTCCGAGCGCTACGATCGGGAGATGAAGGACGTCTTCGAGGTGCAGGACGAGATCGCACGCAGCATCGCCGACGCGCTGCGAATCACCCTCTCACCACAGGAAGAGAAGGCGCTCGCGGCGAGGCCAACCGAAGACATGCAGGCGTACGACCTCTATCTGCGTGGGCGTAACTACGCACGGCGGATGTCGCGTCAGGATCTCGAGTTTGCGCTGCAGATGTTCGAGAACGCCGTCTCGGCTGACCCGAACTTCGCCGTGGCGCACGCCGGAATCGCCTCCGTCTGCGCTCAGTATTACTACCATTACGAGCGCTCGAAATCGTGGATCGAACGCGCCCGTGTGGCGGCCGAGCGCGCGACGTCGAAGGGACAGGACTCTCCCGAAGTGATGATCGGCCAGGCGTGGGTGGCCTATGGCGAGGAGAAGTTCGACGAAGCGCTCGCCCACACGAGGAAGGCGCTGCATCGGAATCCCGACATTGAGAGCGGCTATTACCTGCTGGGACGCGTGCTCTTTGCGGCCGGCCGGCATCAGGAGCTCGTCGAGATCGCGGAAGAAGCGATCTCGCACGCCGGTGAGAACTACAACACCTACATTCCGATCCGTAATGCGCTCGGTGCGTTAGGCAAGCAGGATGCGCAGCTCAACATGCTGATGCGTGAGGTCGAAGTCTACGAGCGTCATCTTCGCAAGGTTCCGGAAGACGCGCGTGCGCGCGTACTGCTCGGATCGAACTACGCTCGCGTCAACCGCCCCGAGGATGCCACCCGCGAGGGCAACCTCGCCATGGCGCTGCGACCCGACGATGCGATCATCATGTACAACGTCGCCTGCCTCTTCAGCAATCTAGGCAAAAAGCCGGAGGCGCTGCGCGCACTGCGTAAAGCATGGGAGGGTGGCTTCACCGACCCGCAGTGGGCCCGACAGGATCCCGACCTCTCGCCACTGCACGACGAGCCCGAGTTCGACCGTCTCTACCCACCGCTGACTTGATGGCATCAGTGGCCGATACGACGACGCGAATGGAAGGGCCCGTCCAAGGTCGAGGCGACTCGGGCGAGCTCATTCCCGTCCTCATCTGCATCGACGTCGAGCCGGACGCCCGTTTCATCCGTCCCCGCCACGCCATCCCCTGGCGCGGCTACGAGCATTCGGTGGAGACCTTCCGGCGCTTTCGCGCGAAAGCCTCGGAGATTTCCGGCGCGCCGGCTCACTTCACCTGGGTCTATCGGATGGATCCCCAGGTCGTCCTCGGTTACGGGTCGGCTTCCTGGGTGGTTGGTCACTACGACCGGGAGACATCCGGTCTGGCCGAGGCCGGAGACGATCTCGGACTGCACCCTCACGCCTATCGCTGGTCGGATCAGGAGCAGCGCTGGAGGTTGCCCCTCGACGATCAGGAATGGGTCGACGAGTGTCTGAACGTCTCGGCGGCGGCTTTCGAGAGCAGCCTCGGCCGGCCGTGCCGCACGGTTCGCTTCGGAGATCGCTGGATGAGTCAGGCCTCTATCGAGCTGCTGCAGCGACTAGGCGCGCGCTACGACCTGACTCTCGAGCCCTGGCACCTGGCTGTGCGGGTCGGCGGGGAGAGCAACGCCGTGCTGCCCGATTACTCCGGAGTTCCCGAAGCGCCTTATCGTCCATCGAGAGCCGACTATCGCGTTGCCGATCCGGTGCGTGAGGATGGTCTCGTCATCATTCCGATGACGACAGCCGCTGTGCGCCCTCGATTCCTCCGCGACCTCTATGACATCGCCGCTCATCGAGGGAGGCGCTCGACACGGTGGACGGCGCTCCTCAGTCACGATCCCGTGCTTTTCCGTCGCATCATCACGAAGGCATTGCAACGTCGCGGCGCGCCTCACCTTGCGCTGCCGGTGCGAAGCGGCGCGCTCGCCGAACCGCGACTCGCGGCACGTGTGACCGATAATCTGAACTGGATGCTCTCTCATCCGCTGAGAGAAAGCTTCAGGTGGTCGACGGCGGACGAGACCTTGCAGCGATCGGCTCCGAGTGCGATTGTGGAGAGCTTCTGACGCAGAGCAGGTACCAGAGGCAGGCAGATGCGCGGAACGCATCGATGAGGTCGCGAACGGATCCTCGTAGCGCGGCGCCGGCAACCCGTGCGAGCGGCGCGAGAGTGAGCACCGTGGCCGTCACAGCGACAGCTTGCAATACGCTGAAATGTTTCCATGCGTAGACGATGAGGCTGCGCCAGCTGTGCGCTAGCCGCAAAGGCCGCTTCCGCCCTGACGCCCAGCCGCTCTCGTGCATCACCGGTGCGGCCGCGATCAGGTGGACGTCCCAGCCGAGGTGTCGCGCGCGCAACGCCAGATCGGCGTCCTCCAGGTAAACCACCAGCTCCCCCTCGAAGCCCCCGAGTTGCTCAAATACTCGGCGACGAATGAAGAGGCACGCACCGGACACGAAATCCACGGGGCCTGATCTGCGATGGTCAGCCAGAGGAAGACGAAATCCGGGAAAGCGCCCGGATGCGATCGTTGTCAGGCCGGTGACCTGCGTGAAGATACGGGAGACTGTCAGCTCGCGTCCGCAGGTGGCCTGCAGCTCGCCGTTCTCGTCGACCAGTGGTAGTCCGATGATCGCGGTGTGCTCGTATGCGTCGGAGGCGAACGCGTCGAGCGCGCTCACGAGAGATTCCTTTCCGATGCTTGTGTCCGGATTCAGAAACAGGATGTACGTGGCGTCGCCGCACGCAGCGCCCTGATTGCACGCCGCGGCGAATCCCACATTCCTGGAGTTCCCCAGAACGCTGAGGCCGGGGAGCTCGCAGCCGGGCGGCGGGACGTACGGCACTTCGGATGCGTTGTCGACGATGATCACGCGATCGATGACCGTCGCTGCACCGTCCGCCGCGCTGATCGACGCCAGACATCGATCCACCAGAGAGCCGTGGTTCCAGGTGACGATGACGATATCGAGGCTCTGCGCTCTCATCCAGTCTTCGCTTCGCTCCGTCGAGTTCGCAGTTTTGCCGAAGCGCGCTGGATTGGCAAGGAACTCGGCTCGCGTTCCTGACCACGCCCGCAGTCTCGTGGATCAATTCACAGGTTCTTTCGAACGATCACCGCCGGTGATCCGAGCGCGAAGCCTTGGCTGGTTTGCCAGCATCTCTGCGATCCACGGCTGATGATTGCGATGCGACGGCGACCATGCACGCGCAGCAATGGGGCCGCCGCAGGGATTGAAACGGATCTCGGCGAGGAACGCGTCAGCGGCATCCTCGGTCATTTCCGGATGAATGTCGTCACTCTCGCCCATTCTCCGCAGCTTTCCGCGCAGGATCTCTACTCTGGATTTCTTCTTCATGACGCTGACCTCCTTCGAGAAGGATCCCTCGGAGATGCGAGTCTGGCAAACTGCAAGGGTAAAGTGCCATATGCAGGGCACGAGAGGCTCGCGACTCCACCAGAGGTGGAGATTCGTCGAGAATCTGATCGAACCTTATCCGCCGACAACGGCCTCCAATAACGGCGAAGCGGAGACGCCACGCCTGTCATCCTGAGCCGCCGGAACCCCGAGGGCGGGGGTGTGGTCGGGAGGGGTGGAGGACGGTCGAAGGATCCCCTCATCGTGCGCGAGGGTGGGAGGGCGATGTTATCTGCCCGGTCGTCGATCAGGGGGTCATTCGACCGTCCTCCGCCCCTCGCACCCGCCCAACCGCCCCGGGGCTCCGGCGGCTCAGGATGACAGGCGAGAGTTAGGGCGATGGCATCGGTTAGGCGTTAGCCTGCATTCGTAGCGCAGGCGTCCTCGCCTGCCGTACCGCGGACGTCCTCGCCCGCAGGCGGGCGTCTCGCCCGCCGCATCCCCCGCGTGATAAACTACGCCGCAGCCTGGGGGTGGCCATTACGGCCTGAGATCAAACCCTTGGAACCTGATCCGGTTGAGACCGGCGTAGGGAAGGGCCAAATGCGTAGACAACTTTCGTTTTTCCTCTTTTTCTCCCTTTTCACCATCACTCTGTCCGCCGACACGCTTCGCGGCGTGGTCAAGGACACGGCCGGGCAGCCGCTGTCGGGTGCAAGCGTCTCGATCGAAAACGTTCGGACGGTCCTCACCGATGCAGACGGTCTCTTTTCCGTCGAGCTTCCGGCCGAGGCCTACGCGCTGCGGGTGACTCATCCCGGCTTTCGCTCCCACACGAGCAGAGTCGTCACCGGCGAGCTGATCGAGGTGACGCTGGCACCAGCCTTCGCCGAGACGATGGTCGTCTCCGCGATTCGCGCCGAGGTCGAGACGCCGGTGACGAAGACCGACATCCCGCGCGAGCAGATCGAGCGGCAGTATCACGGGCAGGACATCCCGCTGCTGCTTCGTGATGCGCCTTCCATCAATGCATTCTCGGAGTCGGGTGTCGGCGGTTCGGGATACTCGTACATCACTCTCCGCGGTGTCAGCTCTTCGAGGATCAACTTCACTCTCGATGGCGTTCCGCTCGCCGACTCCGAGGACATGGGGACCTACTTCGCCGACTTCCCGGATCTCGCTCGCTCGCTCGAGAGTGTGCAGATTCAGAGAGGCGTCGGAACGTCGACGGTCGGATCGGCCTCGTTCGGAGGATCGGTCAACCTCCAGAGCATCGAACTGGCGCAGGAACAGAAATTCGATGTCACGCTGGGTGCAGGATCCTTTGGGAATCAGCAGGTTTCGGCCGGCTACCATTCCGGCGCCCTTCCCGGAGGCCTCGCGTTCTACACGCGGGTTTCATTTCTCGAGAACGATGGCTTCCGCGAAGGTTCCGCGATGCGGCAGCGGAACGTCTTCTTCAGCGGAACGAAGCAGTTCTCAAACTCCCAGCTCAAGCTGACCGGGTTCTCCGGCGTAGAGGCTCAGCAGTCTTCCTACTACGCTGCCGACGCCGAGACGTTGAAGACGAACCTCCGCGCCAATCCGCTCCAGCCGGAGGAGAAGGACCGCTTTCTCTACGACGTTGCACAGCTCCAGTACATACGGCCGGTTGGTGACGACGGGGCGATGACGGCATCGGCGTACTACCAGCGCGGTTACGGATGGTTCCGACTTCTCAGTTCCGCGGGCGACTTGCGTGACTACGGTCTCGACGGACGGCTTCTCGGATCGATGCTGACGTACTCCCGCTCCTCCGGCGCGCTGACGACCAACTACGGTGTCCATGTGAATCACTTCAAGCGCGATCACACGCGCGACAACCTGACGACCGGACTCCGGAACTACGCGAACTACGGCATCAAGAATGAGGCGAATGCATTCGCCAAGGCGAGCTACGTCCTCGGGAGCTGGCTGTTGTACGGAGACGCGCAGATCCGCCACGCGACGTTCGACTATCACGGTTCGGTCGCGATCCCGGGAATCGACTGGACCTTCTTCAATCCGAAGGTCGGCGCGCGTTACACCCTCACACCGGCGTCGAGCGTCTACGCCTCGGTAGGCATGTCGACGCGCGAGCCGGGGCGCAATGACATGTTCCTCGGTGAGGACAACCCATCGATCGTCCACGATCTTCACGCTGTCCGCCCCGAGCGACTCTTCAACGTCGAAGCCGGCTGGAACCATCGCGTCGGCAACGTCGACCTCGCTGCGAATCTCTACGCGATGGAGTACCGGAACGAGATCGCTCTCACGGGAGAGCAGTCGGATATCGGTCTCTCTCTGCGGCGCAACGTCGACCGCAGTTATCGACGCGGAATCGAGCTCGAAGCCGGCTGGCAGGTAGCTCCGGAAGTCCGGCTGAAGACCAACGCCACATTCAGTCGCAACCGGATCCGGGAGTGGACGCAGTTCTACGACGTGTACGACGCGGAGTGGAACTGGGTCGACGCTACCTCGCACTCGTTCCGAAACGTGCAGCCGCTGCTCTCACCCGAGGTGCTGATCAATCAGACGGTCGAGTACACGCCGGGACCGCGATTCAGCAGTGGACTCATCGGACGCTACGTTGGACGCTCTTATCTCGACAACAGTAATGCGCGCGAGACGGAAGCGCCCGCGTTCTTCCTGATCGATGCGAACGTCTCGTACGCCGTGACCTCGTGGGCGCGCCTGTCCGTGCAGGTGAACAACGTGCTCGACAACGACCGGATCTATCCGAGCGGCTATAGCTATCTCTACTATCTGGACGGCCAGAGGACAGGCACGGCCTACTACTATCCTCAGGCAACGCGGAATGCAGTCGTTCTGTTGACGATGGGTCGGTAAACACTAGAACGAAGTGAATCCGAAATGACGATCGACCCAATCGAGCTGATTGCTGCCGTCGTGACGGCGGTCAGCATCTGGCTCGCGACGCGGGAGAACGTCTGGTACTACCCGACCGGGATCGTCAGCGTGCTCCTGTACGGCTGGATCTTTTTCGGCGCGAAGCTCTATGCCGAAACCGGACTGCAGGTCGTCTGGTTTGCGCTGATGATCTACGGCTGGCATCAGTGGTTGCGAGGCGGCGACGGCAGGACGGAGCTCGTTGTCTCGCGCACGCCACGGCGAGGATGGGTGACGATCGTCGTCGCCGGAGTGGTGGCGACAGTGGTCGTGGTGATGCTTCAGAAGAGGTACACCGACAATCCCGCGCCGCTCGTCGATTCGACGATTGCCGCCTGGAGCATCGTCGCGCAGTGGATGACGGCCCGGAAGTGGATCGAGAGCTGGATCTTCTGGCTCGCGGTGAATACGCTCGCCGTGCCGCTCTACATCACACGGGAGCTCTGGTTCACCGCCGTGCTCTATGCTGCGCTCTGGGTACTGGCGATCGTTGGATATCGCTCATGGCGAACCTCACTCGTATCTGCCTGACCGGCCCCGAGTCGACCGGCAAGACTACGCTCGCGGGCCAGCTCGCGGAGGTGTTAGGCGCGGGGTGCGTTCCGGAATTCGTACGGGAGTATGCAATCCAGCGTGGGAACAGGCTGGTGCTGTCCGACTGCGATGCGATCGCCCGGGGGCAGATCGAACTGGAAGAGAGTCTCGCGGCAGGCTCGGATGGCCTGCTCGTACTCGACACAGATCTGATCTCGACGGTGGTCTATGCCCGGCACTATTACGGGTCGTGTCCTTCATGGATCGTCGAGGAGGCAGGCCGGAGGCGAGCGTCCTTCTATTTGTTGATGGACACCGACATCGAGTGGATCGCCGACCCGGCGCGCGACACGGGCGGTGACGCACGCGAAGATCTCTTCGACGCCTTCCGCGCGGCTCTCGACGAATTCGATACAGAGTGGAGCATCGTCAGCGGCACCGGCGACGTAAGAATGAAGCGAGCGCTGGAACTGGTGCGCGAGAGGGTGTGATCGATCTGCTCCGGGGAGCGAGTGCTACAATTCTTCTCCAATGAAGCTTGTGACTGGAACGGTCGAGAACGGTATGGTCGCCCTCCCTGAAGGTGAGTTTGAGGAAGGGTCGTTCGTGGCAATTCTCGCATCCACCTCTGATGATCCGGTCACCCTGACTTCCGCTGAAGAGCAGGCCCTGATTGAGTCGTTGAAGGACATTCGATCCGGAAGCTTCAGCACCGGTGAGGACATCCTTCGCCATCTAAGGTCACGCGGTCGTTGACGTACGCTCTTCGCATCTCGCCAAGAGCCGCAAGGCAGATCGAACGGGCGGCTGATTGGTGGTACGAGAATCGCGCGGCCGCGCCGACACTCTTCACGTCAGAGCTCGAGCGTGGCTTCCTGGCCCTCGCGTCGTTTCCGCGCGCCGGTGAGTCTGTGGCACATCCTCGCATTCCTGAGCTTCGAAGGATCCTCTTGTCGGCGGTTCAATATCATCTTTACTACACAATCTCGGACAGTCACGACACCGTGGAGATCCTCGAGCTTTGGCACACGAGCCGAAAGCCTACGCCGCGAAACGGCACATAATGCCGGCGATGACCCGGAAGCGCATTGCCGCGATCGATGTCGGTACGAACTCGATCCATATGATCGTCGTCGAGCAGCACAGGCATGGGTACCGTGTCATCGACAAAGAGAAAGACATGGTGCAGCTCGGACGGGGGAGTCTCGAGGGACGCCCTCTGACCGACGATGCAATGGCGCGCGGGATCGAATCGCTGCGCCGGATGGCAGGGATCGCCGAGCGTTGGAAGGTCCACGAGGTCTCGGCGGTCGCCACGAGTGCGATTCGCGAAGCTCCGAACGGACGTCGCTTTCTCAACGCGGCCCAGAAGGAATCGGGCCTCCGCATTCGAACGATCTCGGGTGAGGAGGAGGCCGACTACATCTATCGCGCCGTACGGCGGGCGGTCGAGTTTCACGGCGGAACCGCGGTGATCGTCGACATCGGCGGCGGAAGCCTCGAGCTGATCGTCGGAACGGCGGACGAGGTGTACTTCACCGGAAGCGAGCCGCTGGGAGCCCTGCGCCTGGCCCAGCGATTCGGACTCGACCGCGCCGTCGGCGAGGCAGCAGTCTCGAAATGCCGCGAATGGGTTCGCAAGAGGATCAAAGGAGTTGCTGCTCGGATTACGACGCTCGGGTTCGATTTCTCCGTCGGAACATCGGGAACGATTTTGACGCTCGCGTCATTACGCTCGGACCGTACGGAGCAGCCGGTCGCTTCCGGATTGAAGTGGCTCACTCGCAAGCGGCTCACCGAGTTGATTCAGGAGATGGCGCCACTGGACGCGGCTCAGCGTGCAGAGCGGTTCGATCTGGACAGCCGCCGTGCCGAAACGATTCTGGGCGGTGCCGTTGTGCTCGATGAACTGATGCGGAAGCTCGACATCCATCAGATCCGAGCCTGTGACGTTGCATTGCGCGAGGGGATCGTCGAGGTAGTGCTCGAGCGGATCGAGCAGAAAAAGGAAGCCTCGCCGGCGGGCAGTGTGCGGCGGTCATCGGTTCTCACGCTGATGGATCGCAGCGGTGTCGAACGTGCGCATGCGGCTCAGGTTGCGCGCCTTGCGCTCCGGATCTTCGACCAGCTCCAGGAAATGCATCGACTGAGAACCGGCGAGCGCGAGCTGCTCGAGTACGCCGCTCTCCTGCACGAGGTCGGAATTCATGTTGCCTATCAGAGCCACCACAAGCATTCGTACTATCTGATCAGTCACGCCGGGCTGAGAGGATTTACGCCAGACCAGGTATCGGTGATCGCGCATGTGGCGCGCTACTACAGGAAGTCGCCGCCGGACGAGAAGCATGAGAGTTTCGCGCAGCTCTCGAACGGCCAGCAACAGGTCGTCCGGATCCTCGCCTCGATTCTCCGAATGGCCGACGCCCTCGACCGCGGACGGAGACGGACCGTTCGCGATGTTGCCGTCAAGGCGAAGAACGGTGTGATCCGACTCGACGTCCGATTGCGTGGTGGAGGCGAGGTCGAGATGGCTGCGGCGCAGAAGCGCGCGAAGTACCTCGGCCTGGTCTTCGAGAAAAAGGTCGAGATCTCGAGCACATCGCCGGCGTGACTCGTTTCTACTCGCTGTAGGGCCGTCGAGCAACTACCTGCAGCGTGCTCCATTCGCCATCCTTGAGAATCGCCCCCGTCAGCGCCCCTCCGTAGACGCAGCCGGTATCGAGGCCCAGGGCGCGTGGGTCGAATCGCGGCTCCTGCAGCGGTGTGTGTCCGTAGACGACGAACCGTTCGCCCTTCCACTTTTCCGACCAGAGGACATCGCCATTCGTTCGTCGCTTCTCGGGTGAGCTCGTCCACTTCCCTTCCACCTTTCGAATCCAGCGGAGCGTGGAGAGGGTTTGCTTCTGGGCTTCCAGCGACTCGGTCGTGATTGTGCTGTTGGGGAGGAAACCGCCGTGCACGACCGAGACTCCCGCGTCGGGGACATCGATCACCAGAGGCCACGATGCGATGTACTCCATCAGATCGTCGCGACGGAGCAGCTCGCGGTCTGCTTCCCATGGGAAACGAAGCATCGATTCGGCGCGATCGAGCAGTCGGTTCTCGTTGTTCCCCCGCACCGCGAGGAATCGGTTCTTCCTCCAGAGCTCGAGGCAGCGCACGGGCTCGGGACCTTTGCGGACGATGTCGCCCACCGAGATGACCGTGTCGGCCGAACCGGGGCCGATCCGGTCGAGCAGCTCGCGGAGCTCGTCGTAGCAGCCATGAATGTCGCCGATCGCGATGAGGCGGCCCCGACTCATCGGCACGGATCGAAGGGTCGTCATTCGTGCTGCCACAGCTCCCAGTACTTCCGGATTCGGGCCAACCATCGGCCAGCCCCCTCGGCGTAGATGCGACGTCCGGACGTGGCCGCCGCGAGCTCGAGCTCTCTCTGGCGGTCATCGATGGAGTCGAGCAGCCGAATGACCGCACGCTGGCCGCCGATTTCGCCTGCACGCACCGCAACGAGGTTTCTCAGAACGAACAGATCGTGATGCTCTCCGAGAATCCGCGAGAGCTCTTTCAGCGCGCGCGCGCTGGATTCCATCATCGAGGGCCAGATCGGATGGAGCAGTTGGAGGTGATACCAGTGGTCCTTGACGTGCTTCCGCCACTCATGAAGTTCGGACGGATCGTAGATCTCAACGGCACGCGCCAGAGTCAGCCGTCCGTCCTGATACGTGCGCGCCAGCCCCTCACCGATCGTGCCGAAAGAGTTGGCGAGGTGAGGCCAGGTGTCGAGACGGAGCAGCGACTCGCCCAGCGCGGCAGAGACGCGAGCGAGCCTCGCTTCGAGATCACCGGGAGCTTCCTGATGCGTTGATGTCAGGACCTTCCGTGCTCTCCGTGCCGTGAGTCGTGAGACCTTGCGGACTTTGGCAAGCGTGTCGAGGGTCTCGAGGACGGCAGCGTCGTCGCGCGCGCTGGCGAGCTCTCGAGCGGCATCGCGGAACGCACGATTCTCAACAGCGAAATGGCGGCCTAGCGGCCGGCGAATCATCCGGAGCAGCGCACGGGTCTCCTTAATACGACGCCGTGCATCATGAACACGCTCGGCCGGAGAGCTGGCCTCGTCTGTCAGGTGAGCCCGCGCTCGCTCGATCTGTTCCTGCATGATCCGCAGGATCGCAGACTCGATGGTCTCATCCCTGCCGAGTACGTAGCTCATTCCGTTCAGACTATCGTCATCGAGGTAAATCCGGTGTAAAGAGGCGAGTCGGTGTGATCGGGCGGGCTTAGAATCTGGATCGTCATGTCGGGCGAGAAGTCACAGTTTCTGAATCGAGACCTGAGCCGTCTCGATTACAACCGGCGCATTCTCGCGAATGCAGAGGACGCCTCGATTCCGCTGCTCGAGCGTCTGCGCTTCCTGACGTACTGCTCGAAAAACCTGGATGAGTTCTTCATGGTGCGGGTCGGAGCCGCACGTGACGTTCTCGACGCGGAGATCTCGGAGCGCAGCCCGGACGGAATGCTGCCGGCTGAGCAGCTCGCAGCGATGCGGCAGCGGGCACGGCAGCTCCTTGCCGACATGTACAGCTGTCTGAGCGAGGGTCTGATCCCTGAAATGAAGTCGCGGGGAATCATGATCCAGAGCTACCGCGATGCGTCTCCGGACGAACGGAAGAAGATGTCGAGCGAGTTTCGAACTCGCATTGCTCCGATGCTCACACCGCTCGCGATCGACCCGGGGCATCCGTTTCCATACGTGGAGAATCTGAGCCTCAACCTGGCGGCGATGGTCACATCCCCCCGAGGTGTGCGACAGGTCGTTCTTCTCAAGATCCCGCAACTGCTTCCACGCTTCATCCATCTGAGTGACCGCCGGTTCGTTCCGATCGGTTCGCTCGTGATGGCGCACCTCGGTGAATTCATTCCGACGCTCGCCGTCAAGAAGGCGGTCGTGTTCCGGGTGATCCGCAACTCGGAGCTTCGATTGGACCGTGAGGAAGTCGAGGACCTGAGGGCGTCGGTCGAAGGGGAGCTCCGGCGCCGCGATCGACGGCAGATCGTCTGTCTGGAAGTCCACGAAGACATCGACGAGCGACTTCTCGCCGTGCTTTCGGAAGGTACACGCGTTCAAGCCGACGACATCTATCGCGTCCCTGGCTTCCTGAAAATCAACGACCTTCAGGAGGTTTGTGATGCAGTCGACGAACCCTCGCTGCGATATCCGACCTTCGATCCGCGGCTTCCGCAGAAGCTCGCCACGAACGCGGACATCTTCTCTCTGATCTCGGAAGAGGACGTGCTGCTGCATCGACCGTACGATTCGGTCACGGCGGTGATCGAACTTCTTCACGCGGCGGCGACCGATCCCGCGGTGGTTGCGGTCAAGCAGACTCTGTATCAGACCGATGAAGACTCGCCGATCATCGACAAGCTCGTGCTCGCGGCCGAGAACGGCAAGCAGGTGACCGTCGTGATCGAGCTGCAGGCGCGTTTCGAAGAGAAGCGAAATATCGCTCTCGCAACGAGACTGCAGGAAGCCGGAGCGCAGGTCGTTTACGGGCTGGTGGGCCTTCAGGCTCACGCGAAGCTCTGCATCATCGTGCGACGCGAATCGAAGGGGTTGCGGCACTACGTTCACCTGTCGACGGGAAACTACAAGGTCGATACGGCACGCGTGTATACGGACATCGATCTTCTGACGACGGACGAGGAGATCGCCCGCGATGCACTCCGTCTCGTCAACGTCCTGACCGGCTTTTCGGCGGCAGGCCTTCTGCAGGTGCTCGACCGGCAGGGGGCACGGCCTGAGTGGCAGCAGCTCATCGTCGGCCCCTTTGACTATCATCGTGCGCTGATCGAGATGATCAATAAGGAAGCGAAGAGCGCTGCGGAGGGCAAGCCTTCTGGAATTGCCGCGAAGGTCAATGCGCTCGCCGATCCGGCGGTCATCTCCGCGCTTTATGCAGCAGCGGACGCCGGGGTGCGGATCGATCTCATCGTGCGAGGAATCTGCTGTCTCGTTCCGCGCAAGAACCTCAGGGTCGTGTCAATCGTGGGACGGTTTCTCGAGCACGCTCGAATCGTCCGCTTCGAGAACCGCGGAGAGCCGAAGGTGTTCTTCTCGAGCGGGGACTGGTTGCCTCGGAACTTTCACACCCGAGTGGAAATCCTCGTTCCGTTGAAGGAGCCGGCGATCGCCGCGCGCGCCGCTTCCATACTCGATGCCGGTTTGAAGGACGGAACTTCGTTTCTCCTCGGCTCGGACGGTTCCTGGACCCGGCGAACGGGTGGCGTCTCGAGCCAGGAAAGGTTCATCGAGATGGCGCGCGCTGAGGCTGTTCCACTCGGTCCATACGACCTTGCGATCGAGCAGGCGACCGGGATTCGAAGGAAGAAAGCACGAAAACAGAGGGTCGTGCCGGCGAAAAAAAGCAGCCGGTGACTGAGGAAGTTACGGTTTTCGTCTGGCGCGCGTCTTTCGTTTTCGCTTCGATCCCGCCCTCGCGATCGAGTCTTCGTAGCGCCCCTCCCGGACGGAACTGGACCGCGCGAGCTCGATGAATCGCTGCTGGCTGCGGACCGGTTTCGACCCGGTGCGACGCCGTACGTAGGTGCCGTCCTGGTTCAGCTTCCACCCCTTGGTGTCGTCGGCGAGCGCGATGTCCAGGATCCGGCGCTCAATCCGTTCGCGTGCGGCCGGGTCGAGAATCGGCCAGGTCACCTCGATGCGCCGGAAGAAGTTTCTCGGCATCCAGTCGCCGCTCGAAACGTAGACCTCTTTGTTGCCGTCGTTGGCGAACGTCATGATCCGGGCGTGCTCGAGAAACCGGTCGATGATTGCGTGGACTCGAATGTTCGGTCGAGGGACGAGGCAGCAGATCCCGCGGACGAGCAGAGTGACCTCGACGCCGGCATCCGCCGCCTTATAGAGAGCGGCGATGACGCGCGGTTCAACGAGCGAGTTGAGTTGCGCGACGATTCTCGACGCCTTGCCGTGACGGGCATTCCGTCCCTCGCGCTCGATCATCCGTAGCACCCACGCGTGATAGTCGGCCGGCGCCACGATGAACCGCTTCCACTCGAGCTCCCGCATCGGTTTCTCGCGTATCTCGAACAGGTCGTGAACCGTGCGGGTACTGTATCCCGCCAGCACGTTCATCAACTGGATCGCATCATCTCCGAAGCCTGGGTCGGCCGTGATGAGATCGAGGTCCGTATAGAGACGTGCCGTCCGTGCATTGTAGTTTCCGGTCGACAGGTGAACGTACGGGCGCAGGACGGCACCCTCACGACGGATGATCAAGCAGATCTTGCAGTGGGTCTTGATGCCGACCATGCCATAAACGACCTGGACGCCGGCCTCTTCGAGTCGTCTGGCCCACGCAATGTTGCGGGCTTCGTCGAAACGCGCCTGAAGCTCGATGATCGCAGTGACCTGTTTCCCCAGCTCGGCGGCTTGCACGAGCGCGTCGATGAAAACCGAGGACGGCTCGGTACGGTAGAGAGTCTGTTTGATCGCGACGACTTCGGGGTCGTTCGCCGCGCTGCGAATCAGCTCGACGACGGCGGCGTAGGAGTCGTACGGCCGGTGCAGCAGTACATCGTTCCTGCGAATCGCCCCCAGGATGTCGTCAGTGCCGGCGAGCTCGCGGGGCATTCGCGGATCGAACGGTTCGTCGCGCAGACTCGCCTTCCCCTCACTTTCGTAGATCTCCATCAGGTCGCTCAGCTTCAGCAGCGAAGTCGCGACAAACACTTCATTCGCGCTGACACCGAGCTCCGCCTGGAGCATCGGGAGGAGGTGACTCGTCGTGTCGCGTGCGACTTCGAGCCAGACGGCCTCCTTTCGATCTCGGTAGCGGATCTCAGATTCCATCGACTCCAGAAGGTCTTCGACTTCATCCTCTCGAATCAGGATGTCCGCATTGCGCACCACCCGAAAGGGAACGACGTCTCGAACCTGAAGGCCGGGAAAGAAGTCCGCGGCGTGAACGCGGATCAGTTCCTCCATCGCGACGAAACGCATGGTCGCGTCCGGAATGCCGACGAAGCGGGGGAGCGCACGCGGAATCTTGATGAACGCGGTATGAAACTCGTCGTTTCCAGCCGTCAGCAGCACTGCCACATTCAGCGCGGCGCTGGCGACGAACGGAAACGGATGACCGGGATCGACGGCCAGCGGTGTGAGAACCGGCGCGATCTGCCGCTCGAATAGTCTGGAGAGCGCGGTGCGTTGCCGGTCGGTCAGCGATCCGTATCTCTGGATCCGAACTCCGCGGGTACGGAGCCGGCTGAGTACCATCGACTCTGCCTGGTAGAGGTCGCGCAGCAGCGCTCGCGTCTGTTCGTGAATCGCTTTGAGCTGCTGGCGTGGCGTCATCCCGTCCGGCGACCTCTTTCGGACTCCCGCCGTCGCGAGCTGACGCAGCGCCCCCACGCGGATCATGAGGAACTCGTCGAGGTTCGACGCAGCGATGGCCAGAAACTTCAGCCGTTCGAGCGGCGGCACCTGGTCGCTCTCGGCCTCGGCGAGTACTCGTCGGTTGAACGCAAGCCAGCTCAGCTCACGGTTCAGCAGCGGAACCTTCCCCTCGGCCATCTCTCACAGAATAATGGACGAAACCGTCACAAATCGCGCGAAAACGCCCGGCCTGTGTTTCATGCCGTGATTCTTTACACGCGATTTACTCATCCTGAAGGATGATTCGCCCGATCAAGCGGGGGACTCGCAACATGAAAGAGATCCGCTATCTCTACCGATCGACTGACGGGACGTTCGGACGCGTTGGCAGCGTATCCGTAGCGCGACTCTGGGCGTTTGAGTACGAGCCGGTTGCCGGCACTGCGTTCAAATCCAGACTCGGTGAGGGAGACGACACGATTCGCGCCTGGCGGACACGCAGACCCGATCTTGCGCCACCGGAGTTGTGGCTTGGCGACGAAGTCGCGCTGGCGGAAGAGCTGCCGGACTTCGCCTGGTAGGGGGGTTCGGATTGGCCACGCCCCGGGGCTTCGGCGGCTCAGGATGACAGGCGTGTTCTGAGGCGGGGCAAATTGAAGACCTGTCCCCCGAACCGTTGCTCAAAAGTGGCCTGTCATCCCGAGCGTAGCGAGGGATCTGGGTGGGTGGGTGGTGCCAAACACGTGCATCGCACCGCCCACCCACCCAGATCCTCACGCTACGCTCCCAAAACTCCCAGTGTTTATGCGGGCTTCCCGAGCCCGGACCCGTGCCCGAGTCGCAATCCCGAAAAGCCGGGCCCGGGCGCGGGCGCGGGCTCGGGTCCGGGTTTCCCACCCTCAGTCGCGGCGCCGCGCCGTCCCTGGCTCAGGATGACAAGGTTGTGGGTGGTCGCACGTCGAGGGCGCTCGATGTGGGGGTCCTTCGAACGTCCTCCGCCCCTCCCTCCCACCCACACACCCACCCCCGGGGCTTCGGCGGCTCAGGATGACAGGCGTGTGATGAGTGCTTCCCAATTCTCAATTCTCAATTCGCGAAAGCG
>DASVLC010000094.1:0-6272 GCA_036385045.1 Thermoanaerobaculia bacterium
ACTCTCGAAAGCGTCGTCGGCGCCCTGCTCTCGCAACGCGGCGAAACGCTCGCCGTCGCCGAGTCATGCACCGGCGGTCTCCTCGGCTCGCGCATCACCGACGTCGCCGGCAGTTCCTCCTACTTCCTCGGCGGCGCAATCTGCTACACCGGCGAAGCGAAGATCGCGATGGCAGACGTCGACCCCGAGCTCATCCGCGAACACGGACAGGTCTCCGAGCCGGTCGCGCATGCTCTCGCCTCAGGCATCCGCGCACGCTTCGGCGCCACGTGGGGCGTCGGCATCACAGGCATCGCCGGACCCGGCGGCGGAACGCCGGAGAAACCAGTCGGCACCGTCCACATCGCCGTCGCAGGACCGGGTGTCATGAAACACCGCAAGATCTCCTGGGCCAGCTCACGAGCGCTCGTGAAGTGGTACTCGACGCAGCAGGCCCTGGACCTGTTGCGAAGGTGCGCGATAGCTTCGCAAATTGAAAATTGAAAATTGAAATTGAAATTCGCGCGAGATGGACCTGTCATCCTGAGCCGCCGAAGCCCCGGGGGCGGGAGGGCGGCGGGAGGGGCGGAGGACGGTCGAAGGACCCCCACATCGAGCGTCCTGCAGGACCAATCGCCGAGAGAGCTTGTCATCCTGAGCGTAGCGTGAGGATCCGGGCGGCCGGGCGGTGCGATGCACGTGAATGGCACCGCCCATCCGCCCAGATCCCTCGCTACGCTCGGGATGACAGACCGACATGAAGCGCCGTTAGGCGCGATTGACTTTAGCCCAGGACGGAGTCCACACCCACCCCCGGGGTTCCGGCGGCTCAGGATGACAGGCGGGGCGCTGCGCGAATTGAGAATTGGAAATTGAGAATTGAGAATGAGAGAAGCGCTGGCATGAGACTCCGGATGACAAGCTCGATCGCCTCGTCGTTTTCAATTTTCAATTTTCAATTTTCAATTCGCGAAGCGCCGCCTCATCCCCGCATCCGCAGGATGTTCCCGATGACGTCGTTGTAGAGCACGACGATCATCAGGGTGGCGAGGGCGGCGAAGCCTACCTGCTGGATCCGTTCCTTCACCTGCAGTGAGAGATCGCGGCGGGCGATCCCTTCGATCATCAGGATCATGATGTGTCCGCCGTCGAGCACAGGGATCGGGAGCAGGTTCATGACGCCGAGCTGCAGGGAGATCATCGCCATCAGCGCGATCACCTGGATCCAGCCGCGCCGCAGCATCTCACCCGAGATCCGCGCAATATTGATCGGGCCGCTCAGCTCCTTCACGCTCCCCTCGGGGCGGAACATCCGCGCGACCGCGGCGCCCGTGTGGCGCAGCATCTTCCAGTTCTCGTCCACGCTGTAGCGCAACGCGGGCAGGAGGCTCAGCTTCAGCGTCTTCGTCTCAGGGATGATGCCGCGCGTGATGTCGGTGCTGTTCAACGGCGCAGCGATCGTGACCTGCATCTCCTGGCCGCCGCGCTGAACTCCGACGACGACCGGCTTGCCGGCCGCCTCCCGCGCGACGGTCGCATAGTCGTTCAGCTCGCGCACCGGCTTCCCGTCGACCGACACGAGACGGTCGCCCGGCTGCAGCCCCGCGGCGGCGGCGGCCGATCCCGGCTCCACCCTTCCGATCACCGGCTCGATCATGTAGGTGATGCCCGCCCTTCCGACAGGCCCGAATTCGCTCTCCTCCCGTTCGGGAGTCAGGGTCGTCGTCTGTGTGACACCGTCGCGGATGAAGACGACCTGCAGCGGCGTCCTGGCATTCATCGCGATCATCAGCCGGATGTCGTCGAAGTCGCGGACCGGCTCCCCTTTGATGCTGACGATGCGATCGCCTGTCTGCAGCCCGGCGCGTGCCGCGGGGCGGTCGGGCAGCACTTCACCGATCACCGGATGCGTCACGAACTGCTCGGTGCCGACCATGGCGAGCCCGGCGAGAAAAACGATGGCGATGATGATGTTCATCGCCGGCCCGGCCACGAGAATCAGGAAGCGTTGCCACTTCGGCTTCGAGAGGAACTCGTCATCATTCCCCGGTTCGTTCTCCTCCGGATTGTCGCCCGCCATCCGGACATAGCCGCCGAGCGGAACGAGCGAGACGCGGTAATCGGTATCACCGTGTCTGAAGCCGAACAGCCGCTTACCGAAGCCGAAGGAGAAGACGATGACTCGGACACGGAACAGCTTTGCCATTCCGAAGTGCCCCGCCTCGTGGGCAAAGATCAGAAAGCCGAGGACGAGGACGAAAGCGAGAAGGTTGGTGGCGATTCCTTGCATGAGGTTGTGTAGTCGAACGGTTCAATCTGCAACATCGATTCCCCGGGCGGTTACCCTCGCCCACGAATCCCAGTAAAGCGCCTGCTCGACCGACTGGATCGGCTCCGAGTTCCCGGCGTGGGCGTCCAGAACGCGGCCCGTAATGTCTACGATTCGAACAAAGGGAAGTTCTCCGGCGAGGAAGCGTTCGACGGCGATCTCGTTGGCGGCATTCAGAACGGCCGGCATCGAGCCCCCCTCGCGGCAGGCCGCGTAGGCGAGAGCGACGGCCGGGAAGCGCCGCGGGTCGACCGGCAGGAACTCGAGCGTCCGGATCTGCGCGAGATCGAGTCGCGCGAACGGTGCCGGAACCCGCTCCGGGTAGAGGAGCGCGTACTGGATGGGGAACTTCATGTCGGTCGTCGAGAGCTGGGCAATGATCGAGCCGTCGACGTACTCGACCATCGAGTGGACGATCGACTGCGGATGGATCGTGATGTCGATCTGGTCGACAGGGAGGGCGAACAGGTGATGCGCCTCGATCACCTCCAGCCCCTTGTTCATCATCGTCGCCGAGTCGATCGAGATCTTGCTTCCCATCTTCCAGGTCGGATGCGCGAGTGCCGCCTCGATGCTGATCTCGCCGAACGTCGCGAGATCGCGATTGAGAAACGGCCCCCCCGAGGCAGTGAGGATGATCCGGAGAATTTCCTCGTGACGGCCACAGCGGATCGCCTGATGAACGGCGTTGTGCTCGGAGTCGACCGGCAGGATCTCGCCGCCGTGCTCGCGTGCGGCGCGCGTCATCACGTCGCCGGCCGCGACGAGGACCTCTTTGTTCGCGATGCCGACCCGCTTGCCGGCGCGCAGCGCTTCGTAGACCGGCGGGATCCCCGCGGCCCCGACGATCGCAGCGATCACCGCATCAGCCGAGTCGAGCGACGCCACCGCGCACGCCCCCTCGATGCCCGGAATGATCGTCAGCGGATAGCGGACGAGATCGCGAAGCCGATCGACATCCCCCTCGCTCCGAACCGACACCACTTCAGGCCGGTACTTCTCGATCTGCTCGGCCAGCAGCTCTACATTCCCGCCGGCAGCCAGCCCGACGACCGACAGCTCGTCCGGAAAGGCATCGACCACAGCCAGAGTGTTCACCCCTACGCTTCCGGTACTACCCAGTATGGAGATCTTTGGCATTGGCTGGCCCCGCGGGCGCCGCGAATGGTAGCAGTATCTGCTGGGCGGGGCTGGGCGGGGGCCAAATTGAAAATTGAAAATTGAAAATTGAAAATTGGGAGGCGGTTCGCTGCGCGAATTGGGAATTGGGAATTGAGAGTTGAGAATGCAGGCCGTCCAGCGGTTGGCCTGTCATCCTGAGCCGCCGAAGCCCCGGGGGCGGGCGGTGGCGGGAGGGGCGGAGGACGGTCGAAAGGATCCCCTTCCGCTTACGCGAATTGAGAATTGAGAATGGGGAATGGGGGGACGGGTGAACAGCGCCGGTAGGCGCGATTGACCTTAGCCCAGGACGAAGTCCTGGGAAGACGCAGTTCAGCACCAGTCCTGTAGGGACGGTTGAAGGCGAAGCGTCAATCGTCCCTATGGGACTTCCTCTCGTTCACGATCTACCCAGGACTAAGCTCAATCGCGCCTACGGCGCTACCCGCCCTGGACGCCCTCCTTCTCAATTCTCAATTCGCGCAGCGAATCGCTCCCCCGTTTTCAATTTTCAATTTTCAATTTTCAATTTCTCTCGCCTACCCGCTCATGATGTTCAACGACCTGAAGCCGTGCACGATCAGAGTCCAGTAGACGTAGAGAATCGGGGCGGTGAAGAGGACGGAGTCGAAGCGGTCGAGCAGGCCGCCGTGGCCTGGCAGCAGTGTGCCGGAGTCCTTCACATCGGCCGAGCGTTTCCACATCGACTCGGCGAGGTCGCCGACCACTCCCGCGAGCGAGAGGAGCGCCCCGGCGATGATCGCGTGGTGGAGCGGAAAGGCGTCGAGGAACGTGAAGTGGATCACCACCGCGGCAATCACCGACGCCCCCACGCCTCCCATCATCCCTTCGATCGTCTTCTTCGGACTGATGCGCGGCGAGAGCTTGCGGCGGCCGAACGCCTTGCCGACGTAGTACGCCCCCGTATCCCCGAGCCAGACGACCAGCAGCAGAAAGAAGACGAGCTTCGACCCTTCGGGAAAGTCGTTCCGGAGGCGGATCAGTGAGCCGCAGAGCATCCCGACGTACATCGTCGCCAGCACCGCGACCGCGCTCGACGGCAGCGCGTTCTCGAGCGATTTCCCGCTGAACACATACCAGGCCGGGATCGCGAGCAGCGCGACGAACACCCCGAGCTCGACCGACAGCTCCTGCAGGATGAACCCCGCCATGATGATCAGCGTGATGATGGTGCAGAGGACGTTGGGGAGGTCGTAGCCCTTCTTCTTCCCGAACGTCAGAAACTCGTGCATCGCCAGGACGGCGATCAGCGCCACCACACCGTCGAACAGCCACGGGTTACCCCAGCCGACGATCCAGATCGCAACCGGCGCCAGGATGAGGGCGGTCAGCTCGCGGGCGTAGCGCATGCGTGCGAATCGTGGATCGAGAACTCAGAGTCTCGAGTCGCGATTCTCAATTCTCCCCTTCCGCTTCGACGAACATCTCGTTGTCCGACTCCACCCCTCCGTATCGCCGGTCGCGGGACTGGAAGTCGATGATCGCCTCGAACAGATGTTTGCGGCGAAAGTCTGGCCACAGCACCTTCGTGACGTGGATCTCCGCGTAGGCGATCTGCCAGAGGAGAAAGTTCGAGACGCGCATCTCGCCGCTCGTCCGGATCAGCAGATCGGGATCGTCGACGTTCGCCGTGTAGAGGTGATCCGAAAAGAACGTCTCGTCGATCACCGCGTCGCTCATCTCCTTCTCGCGGAGCGTCGTCATGATCCGGTTGCACGTATCGACGATCTCCGCGCGCCCCCCGTAGTTGAGCGCGATCTGAAACAGCAGCCCGGTGTTCCCCGCCGTCTTCTCCTCGGCGTACTTCAGCTCCCGCTGCACCGACGGATCGAGCCCCTCGACACGGCCGATCGCCGTGAAGCGGATGTTGTTCTCCATCAGCGTCTGCAGCTCCTTCCGGAGGTACTCCTTGAGGAGCATCATCAGCGTCGCAACCTCGTAGCGGGGACGCTTCCAGTTCTCGACCGAGAAGGCGTAGAGCGTGATGACCGGGAGCTCGAGGCGTGCAGCCGTCTCGACGGTCTCTCGAACGGATGCGATTCCGGCGCGATGACCCTCGACCCGCGGCAGATTCCGAGCCCTCGCCCACCGCCCGTTCCCGTCCATGATCACCGCGATGTGCCGCGGCAGCCGGGTAAGATCGAGCTTCTCGAGGAGCGTCTCCTCAAACGAGCCGGGCTCGGCAAGTTTCCGGACGTCGATCATCAGTCCGAGGATGTTAGCACTGCTGCCGAACGATAGTTCCTCGGAGTTCCTCGGAGTTCCTCGGAGTTCGCTCGGGAGTTCCTCGGGAGTTCCTCGGAGTTCCTCGGGAGTTCCTCGGGTCTGCGCCGGAGGCGCTGCTGCCGGTAGCCAGGGGTCGGCGCGACAGCGCCTACCCCTGGACTACATCGGAGAAGAGACGTCGTGCCCCGGCAGGGGCACATGCCTTTCGCAGGTGCCCCTACCGGGGCACGATCTGATTTGCCTTGTTTTTCCAGGGGTAGCGCGCAAGCGCGCAACCCCTGGCTACCTTCCTCGGAGTTCCTCGGGTCTGCGCCGGTAGGCGCTGCTGCCGGTAGCCAGGGGTCGGCGCGACAGCGCCTACCCCTGGACCGCATCGGAGAAGAGACGTCGTGCCCCGGCAGGGGCACATGCCTTTCGCAGGTGCCCCTGCCGGGGCACGATCTGATTTGCCTTGTTTTTCCAGGGGTAGCGCGCAAGCGCGCAACCCCTGGCCACCTTCCTCGGAGTTCCTCGGGTCTGCGCCGGTAGGCGCTGCTGCCGGTAGCCAGGGGTCGGCGCG
>DASVLC010000095.1:0-1917 GCA_036385045.1 Thermoanaerobaculia bacterium
ATCGGCCACTCACGTGCAAGTTGCGGGTGCGGGGGGCGAGACGCCCCGTGCGGACGAGGACGTCCGCGATACGGCAGGCGAGGACGCCTGCGCTACAAAACCCCGTGCGCCTTCGCGCACGACCGACTCGCGTTTCTTTCCCTCAGTCGCAGCGCCTCGCCGTCACTTGCTCGGGATGACATGCCGATGAGGGGATCCTTCGACCGTCCTGCACCCCTCCCGCCCACACCACCACCCTCGGGGTTCCGGCGGCTCAGGATGACAGGCGAATGGCCTTAACTTTAGGCCCACAAGGCTGTCATCCTGAGCGTAGCGTGAGGATCTGGGTGGGCGGGCGGTGCGATGCTCGTGTTTGGCACCGCCCAGCCACCCAGATCCCTCGCTACGCTCGGGATGACAGCTCCTTGACGCGACGCACACTGTGGTGGGGGTGGCTCGCTCGGAGGCGGACGAAACGTGAAGGAGAGTGTGCGACTTTTGCCTAAAGTTAAGGCCATTGGGGTGACATGGCAGAGTCTTGAAGTAAATGAGGACAGGTGACATGGCACGTCGCGCGAAGCGCTTTGGAGTGCGGCGGCCACAGCCGCCGCCTTGAGCGTGCGCGATCTGTTCGAAGGAGAAGATCGAGCGGCGGGAGGATAGCGCGCCCGCCAGGTTCGTGGCGCGCCATATCGCTTCCGCCTAAACCGACTCCGGCGGCGGGAAGAGAAGGTTCAGTTTGATCAGAACGTCGTCGCGGATCAGGTCGTCCACGGCGCCGCGATAGCTGATGCCCCAGTCGTGCCTGTTGATCGTGAATTCGCTCAGCGTACGAACGCCGTCAGGTCCGATCTGCGCGGTCACCGGAAACGCGACCTCTTTCGAGACGCCGTGCATCTCGAGCACGCCGCGTAACTGGTGTGTCGCTCCCTCGACTGCCGTGCTTTCGGTGAGCGAGGTCGATTTGAATCGCGCCGCCGGATACTGCGCGACGTCGAAAAAGTCGGATGACTTCAGGTGTTCGGTCAGCCTCGCTGTGTCGGTCTCGACGGAGGTGAGATCGATGTCGAACGACACGCCGGCCGGCTTCCCCTCGACGTAGTCGATGCTGCCGTCGAATGTGTGGAACTTCCCCTGATGATCGCGGGTGACCTTTGCTCCGACGAAATCGATCGAGCTTTTCTCTCTGATCACGGGCTGGGTGACCGTGTTGCCATCGCTGCGGGACTGCGCGGCAGCCGAGGAGGGCTGCGATACTTCGGCAGCGGGTTTGTCGCTGATCTCACTCCGGCAGGCGGGAAGCAGTAGAGCGGTCGTTACGATCAGGGAGAGGCAGACAGACTTCATTTCGATTTCTCCTTCGAGGCAGCGCGCTCTACTGCAAGGAGGGAGCCGTCGGGGTGTGGCTCGCGGTGGGTGACCGGGCTGAGCGAGATGACCAGGCTGTCATCCAGGCTGTCATCCCAACGGCGTTAACTTACCTTATAACTTAAGGTAGAAGCGCCTCACTCACGGCTCCTCCCGTTTCGCGCCATCCCGCCCAGAGCGCATCTGTCATCCCGAGCGTAGCGAGGGATCTGGGGGATGGGCGGTGCCAAACACGTGCATCGCACCGCCCGCCCACCCAGATCCCTCCCTACGGTCGGGATGACAGGCTACTTCGTGTCATCGTTCTCAGTCGCGGCCTTCGCCGTCCCTTGCTCAGGATGACAGCCTGGCTGAGCTTTAGTTAAGGCCATTGGGTGTCATCCGCTGTAATCCTGAGCCACGGACGGCCAGGCGCCTGAGGAAGAGAAGCTAGAGCGCGTCGAGCGCGAAGGCGCACTTCAAATCTGGCGCTCTTTTGTCGGTCCTTCCTTGACAATGCCACCGTTGCCCCTCTCCCCGCTGGAATCGCGGCGAGAGGGGCATCAAATCTCATGCTTGGCGAAGGAAACG
>DASVLC010000096.1:0-8106 GCA_036385045.1 Thermoanaerobaculia bacterium
TAGGCGGGTGACGCGTGCTTCCGAAGCCAGCGAGACGCTGCCGGCGGACGCGCATACTCTCACGCTTCAGGTAGACAACGCCGATGGGAAGAGCTGGTGGGACTGGTTGTTCGTCTCATTGCACTGAACCCCACTCTCAGGCCGCGCCGCCCACGCTCCTGATCAGCGCGCGGAGTTCACCTACGGTTGAACATTCGTTGAGCTCGTTCACCGGCACTGTCACGTCGAAAGACTCGTCGATGGAGGCGATCAGATCGAGGACATCGACCGAGTCCCACTCTTTCGGATGGATTGCCGACTCGTCGGCAGGCTCGCTTCCGACGAGCTCACGAAGCTTGCTGACAAAAGACTCTTCCTGCATTCAGATCCCTTCCTGCGGCACTCTGATCATCCCTGCTGCCCACGAATACCCCACACCGAAGCCGACACCCATCACCAAATCACCTGACTTCAGACGACCGTCAGCCAGCGAACGAGCGAGCGCAATGGGGATCGTCGAGGAAACCGTGTTTCCACAACTCTCCAGCTCGACACAGAACCGCTCCGGGTCGATCTTCATCTTGGCTCGCAGTTTCTCGAGCATGAAGCGGTTTGCCTGATGCAGGATGAAATAGTCGACATCTCCAGGCGCGATCTCTGCGCGCGCGAGGAGACCGTTCACTGCTGCAGGAACCGCCTTCAAGGTGAAGCTGAAGATCTCTGGTCCATTCATGAACAGGTGATTCTCCGACCGTTCATTACCGCCCTCATCGATCGAGACCACCGAGGTCTCCTCCGACATCGGTTTACGCATACCCCCTGCCGGGACGATCAGATTTGCAGCGCCACGTCCATCCGTTCCGAAGACGAATGGACCGATCATCTCCTCGGCGGCGCTGCTCGCCTGTATCAGCGTGGCCGCCGCGGCGTCACCGAAGATCGTCCGGACACTCCGATCGCGTGGATGAATGAATTTGCTGTAGGTCTCGGCGGTAATGAGAAGCACGTTCCTCAACCCGAGCCCCTCCACCAGGCTCTTGGCGAGCGCAAGACCATAGACGAAGCCGGAACATCCCTGATTGAAGTCGAGCGCGCCACAGTCAGTGCGGAGACCGAGCCGATCCTGAACGATGCAGGCTGTCGCAGGGAGGAAGTAGTCGGGGCTCTGCGTGCAGAACAGCAGGAAATCGATCTCCTCGCGCGCGCAGACACCTGATTCGAAAAGCGCCTCTGCTGCGGCGACACCGAGGTCGGAGGAGCATTCATCCGGGGCTGCGATGCTCCGGCAGGCGATCCCTGTTTTCTCGAGGATCTTTTCGGCCGTCCAGTCTCCGAGCTCGGAGGCCAGTCGCTGGTTGTCCAGCTGCTGCTCCGGCAGGTAGTAGGTGATCGCACGCACCGAGGCGGTGCGTGCGGGTCGGGGATCGCGTTGCATCAGGCAGGGATCTCAGCTTCGATCATCGCATATCCGAAACCTGACTGTCCGTGACGGTTGCCGTTGTAAAAGAGGAGTCGTCCGGCGGGAGTGTCGATCACTGCCGGGTAGCAGACCATCTCCGAGTCCCACCCTGCTTCGGACCGCGGCAACACGTCCCCCGAGCGGCGTATCCAGTGCAGTCCGTCGGAGGACTCTGCATACCCGATCGTGTAGCGCAGAGAGAACGAACGAGCCGAGAACCACATGCGGTAGACGGCGCCATCGCGCACGACCCACGGTCTGCCGACCGCATACTCCTCCCCTTCGGGTCTCAGGACGATTTCTCCGCCGGTCCAGGCGACTCCGTCTGTTGAAGTCGCATGACGGATCACGTTGTTGTAGTGAACCGTACCGTGATCGACGGTCCACTCCTCACACGACCAGTACCACATCCGCCACGCGTCCCTTTCGCGTAACACGAAGGGGGCAGACCGGGAGAACGGTTCCGAATCGGTCCTGTCCAGGACTGGTACGCGGCGCGTGCGCTCGAACTGGCTACTGCCGGCGCTCGTTGCCAGACCTGTGAACAACATGTACGGAACACGCTCGCACCGCTGCCAGCCGATGTAATACAGACGCAGGCCGCCTGCCTCGTCTGGAAGCACGCACGATGCGTTCACTCCTGAATCGTCGAAACTGCCGAGCGGCCCGAGATCGAGAACCGGATCCGGGTGTTCATAGGTCACACGCGACGGATCGGAAGCATCCACCTCGAGATATCCGATCCGCCCGAAGAGTGATTCGTCCAGCGAGGCAAAGTAGACGCGGATGACGTCGCCCAGGAGCAGAGGGGTCGGAATGGTGGCGTACCCACGCGCCCAGGAGCGCGAGCCATCCGGCTTCCAGATCAGGCCACCTTTTGTGTACCTCAAGTCATCGTACCGGCTGCCAGCTCAGAATCTCGTACCGGATGTACGAACCCGAGGCAAGCGTAAACCCATTCATCAGCCAGATCGCGTTGTTACCGTCGCGGTCCCTCCAGAGGATATCGGATCGGCCGTCTCCGTTGTAGTCGCCTACGGCGGCGACGGCCCAGGCGAGGATCTCGCGTGGAATGTAGGAGCCTGACTGAAGCGTGAACCCGTTCATCAGCCAGATCGCGTTGTCGCCGTTGTTGCGGTTACGCCAGAGGATATCGGCCCTCCCATCTCCGTTGAAATCACCGACTCCCGCCACGTCGAAGATGGAGCTCTCGCTTCGGATGTAGGAGCCGGAAGCGAGCGTGAACCCATTCATCAGCCACATGGCGTTCTGCCCCGCGCTGTTTCTCCAGAGAATGTCGGCACGGCCGTCGCCATTGAAGTCGCCGACCCCTGCGACCGTCCACGAGAGCACGTCGTGATGAATGTACGACCCGGTGAAATTGAAGCCGTTCATCAGCCAGATCGCGTTGTCGCCATTGTTGAAATTGCGCCAGAGGATGTCGTCGCGACCGTCGCCATTGAAATCACCGATCCCGACAACCCTCCACGCCAGGTTCTCGGACCTGATCGCTCCCGCCGCTTTGACGGAGAAGCCGTTCATCAGATGGATGATGTTCTCTCCGGTCTGCGTATCACGCCAGAGAATGTCGGCTCGGCCATCTCCGTCGAAATCTCCTACGCCCGCGATGACGCGCCGCAGAGGTTGACTCGTGATGTACGAGCCCGCGCGGAGGGTAAATCCATCCATGAGCCAGATCGCCGCCTCTCCGGTCACACTATTTCGCCAGAGGATGTCCGAGCGGCCATCTCCGTCGAAGTCATGGCGTACGGCGCGCTGTCCGGTCGGCGGCGCCAGGACAGTCACGGTGACCGTCGCGCTGTTCACTGTCCCGCAGCCGTTCGAGACGCGAACCCAGTAGGACGTCGTCGATGCCGGCGAGACGCTGATCGAGCTCGAAGTTGCACCAGCGATCGGACTCCCTGTGCTGCCGCTCTGGCCGACGTACCATTGGTACGAGAGCGGAGTCGTACCGCTTGCCGCCACACTCAGCGTGGCACTGCCTCCGGCGTTGATCGTCGTAGATGAGGGCTGGATGGTGATCGACGCCGGTGAACAGGTGGGTCCGCAGGTGCCGCCCGGATACACCGACCGGACCGCATTGATATCCCAGGTCTGGAGGTTGTAGCCGAGCGACGCGATGACCGAGGAGAACATGATGGCGTGGCTCGAGCACTCCTCGATTCCGGCGTTGCAGGGCTGATCAGCCCCGGAGCTGGTCCGTACGTGACTCGCGTTCGAGTGCCTCCACCCGATCGCATGACCCAGCTCGTGCGTCATCGCCGCTGCGAAGGTTGCATGGGTGCCGGGATAACCGTCCTGAAACACGACGTCGGCATCGGTGATGTTCCACCAGGTACGCCCCGCGAAGGAGTGTGAGCCGGCAAACGACTGAAACGTGATTGCGATCGTTCCCGATCCGCTCCACGAGCCGGAGATCCGCCCCTGAGGATCATTGAACTCCACGACGTTCACACCATCGTGATTGGCTGACGCAGTGCTTGTCGTGCCGCCATAAATGAGATTCGCCGTCGAGCCGCAGTCGTTCGCCCACGCCGCAAGGCCGTTCTGAATCACGCCCGCACCGCCATCGGCAAGCCCGGAGATGTTCGTTGTCGAGCGCTTCCTGAACGTCACGCCCGCGGCGGCGTTCGGCCAGCGGATGGGTTGACTGGAGATGTTGTCCGTGTAGGTTCCGGGCGGAAAGCTCGTCTGATTCGCGCTGATCGCGAAGCCGGAATCGTCCTGCTCCAGCGTCACATCCTTCGAGTCGACGAAGTAGTCCTCTTCGGCGACACGTCGCCCGACGCGTCGCTCCAGAAAGCGGAGAAACTCCGTCTCACGCCGCAACCGTTCCTGGTGAGCCTGACCCGAGCGATCCCATCCAACCACGTCCTCGAGATCACGAACCAGCAGACGCTCCCCTCGCGTTGACTGCACGAAGCGAAACTTGCCGAGCGTGAAGTCGGTGACTGTCCATCGGGCATCCTGCCGGGTCAGAAACAAGAGCACGCGCTCACCGGATTCGAAGTGAGCCGCGCCGGGGACCATGAGACCGCGCTCCGGAAGAAAGCCGCCGGGCGACACCACTCGGATCAGCTCGTCCACTTTCAGCGTTCCCTTGACTCCACGCCGGACGCGGAGCTCGTACACGGTCTGAAGGCCGCGCTCGACCTCCTCGACGTAGCTTCCTTCCACGACGCCGATGACGATGGCCTCCGAGCGTGTCTCGAGCTCGTCGTCGGTTGGCATCACGAACGTTGCCGCACTCGCCGGGATGGCAAGGAAGCCGGTCATTGCGGCGATCAGTAGAAGTCTCCTCATGGTTCCTCCGCCGCTGTGTAGATGAAAAAATCACGCCGAGTTATTCGTAGTCTCTGGCACGCCTTTTCCACTGCACACCAGGAGGAGAGACCATGCACCGGCTCGCTTCAGCTTTCCTCTTCACCCTGCTGTTCGGCACGGGCGCCGCTGCCGAGACGTTCACCTCGCCACCCCGATACGTCTGGCTCACGACCGCCTGTCCCGCGTGGAACTGTGCTCTTTCGGTGATGGTCCAGGCCGATGGGAACCCACACGTTCTAGCCTTGCCCACACGGAGTGAGAGCTATCCCTGGCTCGTGGTCAGGCGAGAGGAAGCAGGCTCGGTCTATCTACCGGAGAACGATCCATTCGAGGTCCAGTCTTTCGAATACATGACCGACGCCATCGCCCGCTTCCATTCGATTCCCCGGCAGCGACATCCCCTTCTAGTCACTGTCGTCGACGGCGCTGTTCTGGTGGTCGCCATGCGTGAACATGGATCCGCAGGCAAGCGTCGCGCGGTGGCTCCGTAACGCCAGTCAGGCGCTGCCAGCAGCAACTCGCGCGCCGTACGCGAGTCCGCTCCACGCCTGGCACTCCGCGCATGTGCGTCCCTCACGCCTGCTTGTGACGACCGACATCGGGTAAGTCGCTCCGACCTGTGACAATCGACACAGAGGGATAGGGGCGATCCGTTGACTCACGCGGCGGTACTCGGCCAGCGCACGTCGCGCGGAGAAGACGATGAGGAAGAACAGCGTACGACTCGTACTCTCTCTGCTGATTCTCACTCTTGCGAGCGCGATCCCTGCCGCGATCGTCGTTCCAACCGACGTCAAACAACCCGGCACACAGCCCGGCGAGATCGGCAACCTCGAAGGCCCCGACAAGTGCGATAACTGCCACGGCGGCTATGACAAGGCGGTCGAGCCGGCATTCCTCTGGCGCGGCAGCATGATGGCCAACGCCACACGTGACCCGCTGTTCTGGGCAACGATGGCGATCGCCGAGCAGGACTTCGACGGCGCAGGCGACCTCTGTCTCCGCTGTCACACGACGACAGGCTGGCTAGGCGGCCGCTCCACCCCCACCGACGGCTCCGGCCTCGCTGCGAGCGATGCCGATGGCGTCGACTGTGACTCGTGCCACAAGATGACGAACACCGACCGCTCCGAGCACACCGGCGTGATGAATCCGCCGTTCGTTGCGAATGACGGGAAAACACCCGCCACCGGCTACTACGGGTCGGGCATGATGGCGATGTCCGCGGGCGCTGCGAAGCTCGGGCCCTACCAGGAAACTGATGCACGACACCAGTACGCGCAGTCGCGCTTCCATGGCTCGGTCGACTACTGCGGCTCCTGCCACGACGTTTCCAACCCGGTGGTCGGCGATCTCGCCCACAACAACGGCGCTCAACTTCCGCTGGCCGCAGGGCAGAGCAGCGGAGTCCCGGGCGCACCGGTAGAGCAGAAAGCGGCGTTCAAGAACTTTCCTTTCCAGTACGGAGTCGTCGAACGGACGTTCAGCGAGTACAAGGCCGGCGCGCTGTCGAAAACACTCGTGTCCAGCTATCCGACTCTTCCCTCCGATCTCAAGGCGGGAGCGATCAAAGCAGCCTACGAAAGTTCAGGCGGCAACTACGCCGATGGCACCGAGCGGTTCTTCAGCTGCCAGACCTGCCACATGAGTGCCGCCACCGGGGTCGGATGCAACAAGTCGGGGGCACCGATCCGCACCGACCTGGCGCAACACGACCTGACCGGCGGCAACTACTGGGTTCCCGACGCGATCCTCCATCAGAACGCGGCCGGCAAGCTCCGCCTCGGCGGAGGACTGACCGCCGTCCAGATCGAGGCGTTGCAGGCCGGCAAGCAGCGTGCGAAGACGCAGCTTCAGCTCGCGGGCTCGCTGAAGGTCGACGGTAACCAGCTCAGGGTCACGAATCTGACAGGACACAAACTCATCTCCGGCTATCCCGAGGGACGCCGGATGTGGCTCAACATCAAGTGGTACGACGCTGGTGATGTGCTGGTACGGGAGGATGGACGGTACGGCCCGGTGAGCGTCAACCTCGGGGGGCAGCCCCAGACGGTGCACACACTGGTCAACCTGAACGATCCGAACACCCGCGTGTACGAAGCTCATTATGCAATGACGCAGGAATGGGCCGTTCAGTTGCTCGCGCTCGACAAACCTCCGAGTCTCCCTCTCGCATTCGACCGCCTCACCGGAGAGGTGACCCTGACACTCGGGGAGCTCGCGGCACTTCCTCCGGGCTCGTACCGCGAGACCTTTCATTTCGTCCTGAATAATTACGTGGCAAAGGACAACCGGATTCCCCCTTATGGGATGAGCTATGACGAAGCGCGAGTGCGCAACGCGCTCCCAGTCCCCGCATCGCAATACGGCGCCCCGGGCGCGGGAGGGACGTACAACTACTGGGATAACGTGGCGCTCGCCCCGCCAGCCAACGCAGTCCGCGCCGACATTGCCCTCCTGTATCAGCCGACGAGTTGGGAGTACATCCAGTTCCTGTACCTCGCGAATGACGGAGGAATCACCTTCCTCGCGAACGAGGGGGCCAATCTGCTCGATTCGTGGCTGAACACAGGGATGGCCGCGCCTGAGACGATGGCAACCGCCACATGGCAGAGCGGGACGCCTCCGACGCTCCCCCCGCCGTCCAGCCTGGTGGCGACCGCCACCGGAACGACACAGGTCCAGGTGACGTGGGGAACGGTAAGCGGAGCCGCGTCGTATGAAGTCTTCCGCAGCAGTCATGGCGGCCCCCCCGTTTCGATCGCGACACCAGGGACCGCGAGCTACACCGACCTGTCTGTCGTCGCCGGCACCACGTACATCTACAAGGTGAGGGCACTTCCCGGCGACGGTACACCTTCCGCCTTCAGCAACGTCGACACCGCCACGACGATCGTCTTCACCGACGCGACCATCACGCCGGGCGTCACGATCGTGAAGGCCGTGCACCTGACCGAGCTGCAGTCCGCCGTGAATGCGATGCGAGCGGCGGCGGGTCTCACCGCCTACGCGTTCGGCGCGCCTTCTCCGGGATCCGTGATCCAGCGCACGCACATCCATGAACTGCGGACCACGCTCGATGCGGCGCGCGCCGCCATCGGACTGCCGCAGCCGGTGTACACCGATTCCTCCCTGGTCGCGGCAGCCACGCCGGTTCGAAGAGCACATGTGGCCGAATTGCGATCAGGGTGCGAGTGATTTTAGGCCCGGTTATGCGGAGCGCTGTCTCTCCCTGATCAGCGACCCTTGATCATCTGCCAAGCACGAACTCGATCTCCGCGACGACAGCCTCCACCTTCCCGGATTCGCCAGTCTGCACGACG
>DASVLC010000097.1:0-4664 GCA_036385045.1 Thermoanaerobaculia bacterium
AGCGGTATGCGATCTGGGGCGCCGGTATCGTGAGCCCCTGCGATGGTGTGGTCGCAAGTGCTGTCGACGGCCTGCCGGATCACCCTGTCGGCCTGCTGCACGAGGAGAACCCGGCCGGCAATCACGTGGTCGTCCGCTGCAGTGGTGTCGACATCACGCTGGCTCACATGATGAGCGGAAGCGTGACGGTACGGGGCGGAGAAGGGATCGCGAAGGGACAGCCGCTCGGCCGCGTCGGGAACTCCGGTAATACCACCGAGCCGCATCTGCACGTTCATGGCGAGCGGAACGGTGACGCCGTGGCGTTGCGATTCGACCGCCGCTGGCTGGTACGGAACGGCGTCGTCAGGCGGCCGTAAACTCCCCACAGGTTAACCCGCATTTCGGGTTCGCCTCTCCATCGCTCGCGTTAGAATCAGAAGGCCCGATGTCCTTCGTCCATCTTCATCTCCACACCGAATACTCCCTGCTCGACGGAGCGACCCGTCCCGAGGCCCTGGCGCAGCATGTTTCGAAGCTCGAGATGCCGGCGTGCGCGATCACGGACCACGGCAACATGTTCGGAGCCTTCGAGTTTTACCAGGCGATGAATCAGGTCGGCGTGAAGCCGATCATCGGCTGCGAGATGTACGTGGCTTACGGCTCGCGCTTCGAGAAGTCATCCGTTGAGGATCAGCAGGCGGACGCAGGCTCGAACAACCATCTGATCGTTCTGGCGGCGAACGACGCGGGATATCGCAATCTGGTCAAGCTGGTGAGCGCCGGTTACACCGAAGGTTTCTATTACAAGCCGCGGATCGACAAAGAACTGCTGAAGGCGCACAGCGAGGGGCTCATCGTCCTCTCGTCGTGCCTCAAGGGGGAAGTATCCCAGGCGCTCGCGGGCGGTAATTATCAGAAGGCGAAAGACGCGGCTCTGGCGTATCGCGAGATTCTCGGCGCGGAGAATTTCTTTCTCGAGATCCAGGACCACGGGATTCCCGACCAGCAGAAGATCCTTCCGCTGATGGCGCGCCTGGGAGAAGAGGTCGGCCTCCAGCTCGTCGCGACGAATGACTCGCACTACCTCGAAAAGTCGGATGCAGACGCTCACGAAGTACTGCTCTGCATCGGAACAGGCAAGACCCTGGACGACGAGAAGCGAATGAAGTTCTTCTCCGACGACTTCTACGTCAAGAGTCCAGACGAGATGCGGCGGGTCTTTTCCGCGTATCCACAAGCGGTAGAGAACACCGTCCGGATCGCGCAGCGGATCAATCTTTCTCTCGATGTCAAAGGGCATCACCTCCCCAACTTCCCCGTGCCGAAGGGCGACGATCTCGCGAGTTACTTCACGAAAGTCGCACGAGAGGGTCTCGATCGGCGGATGAAGGCGATGGCGCCGCTCTTCGCGGCGAAGCGGAAAAAGTACGAGGCGCAGGTGTATCTCGAGCGGCTCGAGACCGAGATCGAGATCATCAAGAACATGGGATTCCCCGGCTACTTCCTCGTGGTCTGGGACTTCATCAAGTACGCAAAGGACCACGGGATCCCGGTTGGCCCCGGGCGCGGTTCGGCCGCGGGCTCACTGGTCGCGTACTCGCTGGGAATCACTGACGTCGATCCGCTCGAATACGATCTTCTTTTCGAGCGATTCCTGAATCCGGAGCGGATCTCGATGCCCGATATCGACATCGACTTCTGCATGAATCGGCGTGGCCGTGTCATCGATTACGTGCGGCAGAAGTACGGTGAGGAGAACGTCGCTCAGATCATCACATTCGGGACGATGGCCGCGAAGTCGGTCGTCCGTGATGTAGGTCGGGTGCTCGGGCACCCCTACGCGTTCGTCGACAAGATCTCGAAAGCGATTCCGGGAGGACCGGGTATCACTCTGGCGGGCGCGAAGAAGGATTCGCAGCTGCTCGCCGACTCCATCAAGAATGATCCGGAGGTGAAGCGGATCGTCGAGATCGGGGAGAAACTCGAAGGGCTGTCACGTCACGCCGGCGTCCACGCGGCGGGAGTCGTCATCACCCCCGAAGCGGTCACGAACTACGTACCGCTGTACAGGACGAACCGGGACGAAATCGTGACGCAGTTCGACATGCGGGTCGTCGAGAAGATGGGGCTGCTGAAGATGGACTTCCTCGGCCTTCGGACTCTGACCGTCATCGACGACGCGATCAAGTCGGCGAAGCGGGTCGAAGGTGTCGACATCGATATCGAGCATCTGCCATTCGACGATCCCGAGGTCTACCGACTGTTTCAGGACGGACGCACGAAGGGCGTTTTTCAGTTCGAGTCAGGCGGCATGGCGGATCTGCTGCGGAAGGCGCGGCCGACGCAGTTCGAGGATCTCGCTGCGCTCAATGCGCTTTACCGTCCCGGAGCGCTCGATGTCGGCATGGTGGACGAGTTCGTCCGGCGGAAGAACGGCACGTCGAGGGCGAAGTACCTCGTGCCGGTGATGAAGGACGTGCTCGAAGAGACGTACGGTGTCATCGTCTACCAGGAGCAGGTCATGCAGATCGCGCAACGCGTCGCAGCCTACTCGCTCGGTGAGGCCGACCTGCTGCGGAAGGCGATGGGGAAGAAAGACGTCGCGATCATGGCGGCGGAACGCGAGAAGTTCGTCACCGGCGCGCTCGGCAACGGGTACGACGAGAAGAAGGCAAACGAGATCTTCGACTACATCGAACCGTTTGCCCGGTATGGCTTCAACAAGTCGCATTCGGTTGCGTACGCGCTCGTGGCGTACCAGACGGCGTGGCTCAAGGTTCACTATCCCCGTCACTTCATGGCAGCCCTCATGAGCTCGGAGATGGACAAGACCGACGCGGTGGTCAAGTTCATTACTGAATCGAAGAGCATGGGAATCGAGGTCCTGCCCCCCGACGTGAATGAGTCGAACATGTTCTTCACCGTCGTCGGCCCGAACGTCCGTTTCGGTCTGGGGGCCGTGAAGGGGGTGGGTGAGGGGGCCGTCGAATCGATTCTGGCGGCCCGTCAACGGATCGGCCGTTTCACTTCGCTGCTTCAGTTCTGTGAAGAGGTCGATCTCCGCTCGTGTAACAAGAAGGTGCTCGAGGCATTGATCAAGTCGGGTTCGTTCGACTTCATCGGGGTATCGAGGCGGGCACTGTTCGAGGAGCTCGAGACGACGGCCGACTCGGCACAGAGGACGAAAGAGGAGAAGGAGCGGGGACAGAACTCGCTCTTCTCGATGTTCGGCGGAGCGGCGTCTACCCCCTCGAGCGGATCGCTCGGAGCTCGCGATCCGCGGCTGACCGCGGTCGAGGAGTGGGACGAGGACGAGCGTCTGCGATTCGAGAAGGAGACACTCGGCTTCTACATCACTGGCCATCCACTCAACAAATACGGCGAGGAGCTGTCGCTTTTCGCGAACGCGACGACCGACACCCTCCACCGTCATGTCGACCAGGTCGTGAACATCGGCGGCATCGTCTCCCAGATCAAGAAGAGCAAGATCAAGAAGGGCCAGAACGAGGGGAAGATGATGGCGAAGTTCTTCCTCGACGATCAGGCAGGCTCTGTCGAGGTCGTGGTTTTCGCCGATCTCTACGCGAAGTACTCGCGTTGGCTGGAGAACGGCGTCGCTGTGCTGGTGACCGCGGCGGTCAAGGACACGGCAGGGCAGGTCACCGGCCGCTCCGCATCTCTGCAGAGCGCCGAGCAGGCGGCCCAGCAGATCGACGACGAGTATGGCGGTCACCCGGAGAATTCGCGCGCACGTATCTCGGCCTATGAGATTCGAATCGGCGACACCGACGAAGACGACCGCGACCCGAAAGAAATCGAGCGCGAAAAGTATGGCGACCGGACGAACAATTTCGATCTGTTCGGTGCTCCGGCCGCCGCGGCAGTCCCGGAGACGCAGAGTGAAGAGGATGATGGTGAGCTCCAGCCGGCGAGAACCGAGAGTGAAGAGTTCAACGCGGCGGTCTCCGAGCTGAGCGAGGCAGCGGTGGACGACGGGAAGGAAAGCTTTGCGGCGCATTCGGCCGCATTTCACGAATCGCCGATCACGCCGGAGCTTTCCGCGCTCGAGATCGTGATGCTCGACGGAATCCGCGACCGCAAAGTGAAGGAGATCGCGCTCGAGGTCTCCTACCGCGAGATGAATGAGACGACTGTCCGGCGCATCCGCGAGATCGTCGAGGAGCATGCGGGAGAGATCCCGCTCAGCGTCATCATCATCGGCCTTCCCGAGGAGCTTTCAGCCGCAGGGCAGCCGCAGCTCCGGATGAAAGTGAATCACCACTTCCGTGTGCAGCCCGGTCCGGGACTGAACGAGGCGCTTCTGGGCGCCAGTGCGAACACACGCTACATCTTCTGACGTTCCTGCCTCGGGCGCGGAGGTTCGTCCTGATCAGTTCCATTTCATTCGAGACCCTGCCCGATGTCACCCCAATGGCCTTAACTTAAGCTCAGCCAGGCTGTCCTCCTGAGCGTAGCGTGAGGATCTGGGTGGCGGGCGGTGCGATGCTCGTGTTTGGCACCGCCCATCCCCCAGATCCCTCGCTACGCTCGGGATGACAGACTTTGACGTGATGCGCACTGGGCGGGAGGGCTCGACGGGAGGAAGCCGGAAAGTGAGGCCCTGAGTGAGGCGGTTTTGCTCTAAGTTAAGGCCATTGCGATGTCACCTCGAGCGGGCGGGT
>DASVLC010000098.1:0-3722 GCA_036385045.1 Thermoanaerobaculia bacterium
GACGGCGTTCCGCAGAATCTCCCGAACCTCTTCCTCGGTGCTGCGGCCATGCCTTCGCGCGCGACGCTGGAGGCGTGCTTTGACGTCGTCGTCGAGCTGTCTCACGATGAGCTGCGCCATGACGCGGATGATATCACGATATCGTTTTATCGACTCGAGTCTCCGGGTCGTGGAACTGCTGCACCAATGATCCGCTAGCTCGCAGATTCCGAGCGATCGCGGTCCGCGGCCATTTCCTCGAAACCGCGAAACTTCCGGACGCCCCGCGGCAGCCGGCGCGGTGGCGCGAAGCGAACCGTTTCGAGCACGAATCGAAGGCGGCCGGCGGTGTTCCGGCCTTCGAAATGCTGCGAGGCCTCCGGCATCTCCTCGATGCTCCGGTACTTGAATACGGGCATTACTCTTCTCCAAACCCGAACTTTCGGCGAAGGGCTTCGGCATCGATACGGTCTTTGAAGCGGTCCGTGTCCTTCTTCATCTCGTAGAGCATCGATGGCGTCACTACGCGCAGGGGAATCCCTTCGATCGTGGCCTGTTCCCAGGCCAGAGTGTCGTATCGATACGCCTCGCCCAGGCGTGTGAGGAAGTCGAGAGTGAACTCTTCATCGGGCGGCCCGTATCGCACGGCCGGGTAGTCTCCCGCCAGGTCCTCGTAGGTGATGCCGTCGATCTCCGGGTCATCCCAGATGGTGAGGATCGCTCGCTTCAGGCGGTCGATGTTCTCCCGCTCGGGTCGGATGAAGAAATCGGCATCTTCGGTCGCGCGCGGGAGCCCGTGCACCGCCATCGCGATGGCGCCGAAGACGACGTATTCGACACCTTCCCGATTCATCGCTGCAATCAGGGCGAGGAGCTTGTCGACGCTCAACATGCGGCTGGCACTTTACACCGGCCCGCGCGTCTCCTCAGCTTTCCGCGACTCGTCCTGCTCGATCAGGCTCACATCCGGCGCTCCTCCCGCTTCCTACATGAACGCGCTCAGCAGATCGGCCTTGGTCGGCTCAGGCAGCGACGCCGTGGCGCGCGTCCGGATGTCCAGCATCTCATCCATCAGAGACTGATGCTGCACCTCGTAGAGAACACCGGTCGTCAGCGTGTCACGTTCGCCCGTCAGCATGATCGCGCCAGCCAGATTGGTACGGTCGTGATCCGCCGGAACGGGGCGAACCTTCGCGCGCATCTCCTTGTGCTGATCCTCGCCTCTCCAGGTCACACAGGGCGAGATGATGTTCAGGAAGGAGAAGCCGTGGTGTGCCATTGCCGCCTTCATCAACTCGGCCGACCCTTTGACATCGCCGGAGAATCCTCGGCCAACCCACGTGGCGCCGAATGACAGCGCGAGTCCACACGGATCGACACCAGCCTCCGGATTGCCGTAGGTCGTCGACTTGGTCTTGTCGCCGAGCGGTGTCGTCGGAGCCGCCTGACCTTTGGTCAGACCGTAGATCTCGTTGTCCATCATGATGTAGGTGAGATTCACGTTCCGCCGCGCGGTGTGCAGGAAGTGGTTTCCACCGATGGCGATACCGTCACCGTCACCGCCGACGACTACTACGTTCAGCTTCGGATTCGCCAGACGAATGCCGGTTGCAATCGGGAGCGCACGGCCATGCAGCGAGTTGAATCCATAGCTCTCGACGTAGCCAGGCAGACGTGATGAACAGCCGATACCCGAGATGACGACCGTATCTTCCGGATCGTAGCGGAGCTCGGCCATGGCGCGATACAGCGAGTTGAGGACTCCGAAATCGCCGCACCCTGGACACCAGACCGGCTTGAGGTCGCTCTTGTACTCGTTCGGTGTGTAGTTGAATTCGCTCATGCGAGCACCTCTTCCTTCTCGAGCGCGAGTGCCGCAAGCGCCTCGCTCATCACTTCCGTCACGGTCAGGTTCCGGCCGCCGGAGCGTGCGTGTACGCGCGTGGTCGCGCGTGGCAGATCGATCTCGCTCCTGAGGTATTTGTAGAACTGCTGCGAGTGGCTCAGCTCGACGACGAGTAACTGCTTCGACGCCTTGACGAACTGCTCGATGTCGGCGGCAGGAAGCGGCATCAGAATCCTCGGCGCGAATGCCGCGACGCGAAGTCCCTGAGCCGTCAGCCGGTCGACCGCCTCACGCACGACTCCGACGGACGAGCCCCAGCAGAGAATGCCGAGGTCGGGGTTCTCGGGACCGAAACGAATGGCGAGCCGGTACTTCTCGGCGATCGCCTTCATCTTCCGGTACCGCTTGTCGTTCATCTGCTCGTGCGTGGTGTACATCGAGCTCGGGCGGCCGAGCTCATCGTGCTCCAGACCGTTGGTCTGATACTCGCCGCCCTTCATGCCCGGGATACTCATCGGCGACACGCCGTCGGGCGTGATGCGATAGCGCTTGTAGTCGCCGAGTTCTTCTTCCGTTGCGATGCGACGATCGACGACGTGGTGTACGAGAGCGTCCTTCTCGATCGTCTCTTTCCGCTGAGCGATCGACTGCTCAGAGAGGACGATCACCGGGAGCTGAAACTCCTCGGCGATGTTGAATCCATCGATCGTCGTATGGAACGAATCCTCGACGTCGGTACAGGCCAGGACGACGCGCGGGGTGTCACCATGGCCGCCGAACAGCGCGTGCATCAGATCCGACTGCTCGCTCTTGGTCGGGATGCCGGTGGAGGGTCCGCCGCGCTGTACGTTGATGATCACTGCCGGGACTTCCGCCATGGACGAGAGGCCGAGCATCTCCGACATGAGTGAGAGGCCGGGACCCGATGTCGCGGTCAGCGCCTTCTCTCCCGCGAACGATGCACCGACGACTGCACCAATTGCCGCGAGCTCGTCCTCGGTCTGCAGGCAGGTGCCACCCAGCCTCGGCAGCCACTCGCCGAGGTAATGCAACACTTCGGATGACGGCGTGATCGGATAGCCGGCGAAGAAACGGCAGCCTGCCTCGATCGCACCGACGGCGCTCGCTTCGTTCCCCGCCATCAGCAGCTTCGGCTCGGACGGAACGTACTCGAGCTGCTTCGCGCCGAGCAACAGCTCGACACCCTTCTGAAGGCCGGAATCGAATGCGCTGACGTTGCCTTCGATCACCGCTTCCGTCTTCTTCTTGAAACGTCCACGGATGCATTCGCGGATCGGATCGGCGGGAAGACCGAACGTCGAGGCAAGAAGGCCGAGCGCAAAGATGTTCTTCGCGCTCTTCATCGGCGAGAAGCCGACCGGAATGAGCCGATACGCACTCATGTCCTCCGGCGGTGTCTGCTTCTCGTCATAAAAGACGATCGCGTCAGCGTGGAAATCGAGCTCGGCACGGAAGCGGGCGAAGTCGGCCCAGCTGAAAACGACGGCCGCGTCGAGTTCGTCGGCCTGCGCACGAATCGGCGTCGCGCTGATCCGTACCGTGCAGGAAGACTCACCACCGCGAATCTGAGGGCCATAGGCTTCGGTCTTGATGACCGAGAGGCCGCCCCGCGCGGACGCGAGCGAAAGAATGTCGCCGGCTGCGACAGCACCGTCCCCACCGGCTCCAACGATACAGAGAGATAGCTCGTGACTCATGGAACGCACTTTCGCCCGGAACCCGAACAACGGCCGATGAGGGACGTCACGGGGGGATGTGATTAGGGTCACATGGGGAGAGGGCCGAGGGCAGAGGGGGAAAGGTGAAGAGGGGATGGGAAGAGTCTGACTGTCATCCTGTCGCCGGAGCCCCGGGGGTGGGCGGGCCGGGAGGGAGG
>DASVLC010000099.1:0-10467 GCA_036385045.1 Thermoanaerobaculia bacterium
TGCTTGAAATCCGGCTGAACAGGTGACGGCGCATCGCAACGCGGACGATGCGCCGTTGCCGTTCTGGCCGCCGCACGGCTTTGTGTATCATCGCCGCCATGCCTTTTCTGACCGCATTGCGGTGGCTCGCCATCGTCGAAGGTATCTCAACGCTGGTCCTCTTCGGAATCGCGATGCCGTTGAAGTATTTCGCCGGGATGCCGGCCGCGGTGAGCAGCGTCGGGATGATTCATGGCGTGCTCTTCAGTATTCTGGTGCTGATGTTTCTGCTGGCGATCCGTAAGGTGCCGATTTCCCCGGCGCTGGCCGCTGCAGGGATCGTGGCGGCGGTTTTCCCCGGCGGTCCGTTTCTGTTCGACCGGCGGCTGGCGAGGCTCGAACCTGCGGCGCGCCAGGCGGCCTGATTGGCCGTTCTGTCGATGGCAAACAGCGAATATTGACCACCGGCAGGCGGTTCACTACACTCGCTGTCCCTTCGGCGTACCGAATGAGGCGACGTAGCCAAGTGGTAAGGCAGAGGTCTGCAAAACCTTTATCCGCCGGTTCGATTCCGGCCGTCGCCTCCAACTTTCCCCTTCCTCCCGGATTCGTTCTCGAGCCGACGGTCGAATCGCACGGCTGGTATCTCCTCGCGCCGTTTCGCTGGTCGCGGAAGGAGCGGGTCCTCAGGCGATCCGAGCAGCTCGACGGAGTCGCCGGCGAATTGACGGTCGCGGTGAAGAGGCGCCGGCTGGAGGCGATCTGGACCCCCGCGCCAGAACAAACCCGAGGAGCTTCGGAGTACGGTAAGGCCCTCGAGAACGAGCTGGAACGCCGCGTCCGCAGAATGCTGCAACTCGAGGTCGACATCTCCCCGTTCGTCGACATGGCGAGCCGGTCGGAGTCGCATTCATGGGTTGCCGCTGCCGGTTTCGGCCGCCTCCTCTGCGGAACGACGCTATGGGAAGACGCGGTGAAGATCATCGCGACGACTAATACGACGTGGCGACAGACGGTCCGGATGGTGGAGCTTCTGGTGGCGAAGTGCGGCATGGCGAATGCGTTTCCGACTCCTGAAGAAGTCGCACGTTTCTCTGAGGCGGAGTTGCAGCAGGATTGCAGGCTCGGCTACCGCGCAAAGACGATTCGTGCTCTCGCGACCGGAATCGCCGGTGGCGAAATCGCGCTCGACACGATCGCTGACCCGGAGCAGCCGACCATCGAGCTGTATCGCAGCTATCAGCGTCTTCCCGGGATCGGGCCATATGGCGCCGCACACCTGCTCGCGATGGACGGACGTCACGACTTCATCGCCGTCGACAGCGAGTTTCGGCGGTTCGTACGCGAGACCCACCATGGCGGGCGGCGTGTGAGCGACAAGGCGATGCTGCGGCGTTACGCGAAATGGGGCCGGTGGAAGTACCTGGCCTACTGGTCGGAGCTCTGGAATTCCGTGGCGGAACGCTTGCAGCCCGCTGACGGACTGGACACTGCCGGGTAGGCAGGAGCGGTTCTGCCGGGCAGCCTCGTAGTGTACTCCCGCGCTCTCGCAATCGGAATATTGACCGCTGCGTCGTCCGTTTGGATAATGAACTTGGGCGAGTAAATGTAAGCTGCTGATTTGTCAATAGTTTACGCGCTCTGGTCGGAGACTACGTGGACGACAAGATCAGACAGCTTCTGCAGGAACTCGGCAACGCGATCAACGAGTCGGTCTCGAACTCGGAAGACGTGAACCAGCACATCCAGCGGATTCGTGACGAGGGGTACGATCTCTACGTCGTCCTGGATGCGACGATCGGTCTCAACAAGCTGGGGGACGACGGCGAGGTGGTGGAGCCGGCCGAGCGACCTCAGGAGGTTCAGTTCCGGATCAACGTGAACGATCTCGCGATGCTCCGATCGCTCGGTATCGATCCGACGAGGAAGGTGCGTGGCGCGCGGCGTGTCGGGCCAATCGCACAAGACCAGCAGTCATGAGTGAGGAGGTTGCCGGCGTCGCTGTCCGTCCCAATCTCTACGACCTCGGGCCGGATGCGCTGCTGGCTACGCTCGAGGCGGTCCTCGACCCTCCCTTTCGTGCCCGACAGGTTGCAGACTGGCTGCACCTTCGAGGTCTCGACTCGTTTGACGAGATGACGAATCTCCCGCGCAACGTGCGGGAGTCGCTTGCCGAACGGTTTGTCGTCAGCTTGCCGAAGATCATCTCCAGGACGCCTCCCGCCCCGGACGGAAGCGAGAAGTATCTGTTCGAGCTCGAGGATGGAAGCAGGATCGAGTCGGTCTACATGCCGATGGGGGAGCGGACCAGCATCTGTCTCTCGTCGCAGGCCGGCTGCGCAGTCGGCTGCACCTTCTGTGTCACCGGGTTTTTCGGCGCCGGGAGAAATCTCACGCCGGCTGAGATGCTCGGCCAGTTCTATGTGATCCGGGGTGAGAAGCAGATCCCGGCGGAGCAGATGAACGTTGTCTTCATGGGGATGGGAGAGCCGCTGCTCAATTTCGACCATCTCGTGACGACGCTCAACGTGCTATACCGCAACGTCTCGCCTCGCCGGATCACGGTCTCCACTTCCGGCATCATCCCCGGGATCGATGACCTGGCGAAGCTCGAGCGGAGGCCGAATCTCGCGATCTCGGTGAATGCTCCCGACCGGAAGCGTCGGGAAGAGATCATGCCGATCACGGCGAAGTATCCACTCGACCGTCTGATGGCGAGCCTGCGGCGGTTTCCTCTCGAACGCGGACGGGACATCACCATCGAATACGTCCTGCTGGCCGGTTACAACGACTCGGCTCAGGACGCTGTGGCTCTCGCGAAGTTGATTCGGGGTCTGCACGCGAAGGTGAATGCAATCCCTTTCAACGAAGATGCGAATCTTCCCTCCTGGATGCGGAGACCGACCGATCGCGAGATCGACAGATTCGTCGATACGCTGGTCCGGAACGGGGTGCGCGTCACGGTGCGGCGATCGAAGGGCCGCGACATCGCTGCGGCCTGCGGCCAGCTTCGCGGAAAGGAAGTAGCGAAGAGCCGGGCGACGCGGATGCGCGAGTCGGGTTAGGCGCAGGTCGGAGTGTACTTGCAGTGCGATGGTTCGTGTGGTTGAGCGTCCTCACCTGCCCTTCAGCTGCGCTGGAGCCTGGAGCTCGAAAATTTTTAGCCGCGTAGCGGCTTCGGATGTAGCCGGAGGTGTGAGCGCGAAAGCGCTCAGCCCCCCGGGTCAGCGTCGGAAAAGACAGGTGTGCCGCATCGCGGCACCGGACCACCACCATGCCGCGTGTCTTGTCCGAAGCCGCTACGCGGCACACTTTTTTGGGGGATCTTTCCGGGGGTGCTCCGCGTTCCGCTACGCACCGCCGGCTACCATCCGAAGCCGCTACGCGGCTGTTCCCGGCTGGCGCCTAACGACGACTACCGCTGAGCATTCAGCCCCCCAGCCGGAACTCCTCCAGCGCCTCATGAATGGCTCCCGCCGGATGCAGATGGCTCGAATAGAGCGTCACCGAGTCGTTCAGGAAAGGCTGGGAGATGAAGTCGCGCAATGCCCGGCCAAAGAGCTCAATCGACGCCGGCGGCCAGCGATCACGAATCCTGATGAGGGTCAGGTGTGGCTTGAACTCGCTGCCGTCGAGTTGAATGCCTGCAGCGGCGACCGCGCCGCGAACGACAGTCGCGGCTTCCAGGTACCGGCCCTCCGGCTGGAGTCCGATCCATCCGACCTTTGCATGTCGGGCATTCGGAAAGAAGCCGCATCCCTCGAGATGCCCCTCGAAAGACTGGATCGTTGGGAGGCGTTCCTGCAACTCTGCTGTGATGATTGAGATTTTCGACTCGGATTGGTCGCCGAGGAATGCGAGGGTCACGTGCTGAGACTCAGGCTTCACCCATGACCCGCGAGGCAGCCGGCTTCGATAAGCCGCAACCCGGTCGTTGAGGTCCCGCAGTACCTCCGAGGGAAACTTCATGGCGATGAAGAGTCGCATCGAACCGGAGATGCGGGACGATTGTAACAGCGCTTACTCGGGAAGCCTGTCCGCCTGACCCGCAAGGAAGTCGGGGGTGAAGATCTCCTGAATCCGCTCCTCGGAGAGCAATCCCCGATCGCGCAACAGTTCCGGAATCGGTTTGCCGCTGCGCGCCGACTCTTTCGCAATCTCCGCAGCGGCCGCGTACCCGATGATCGGATTCAGCGCAGTCGCCAGTGATGGAGAGCTGATGTAGTACTCCTCACACCGTTCACGGTCGGCCTCGATTCCGCGGATGCACTTTTCGACGAACACCGGCAGAAAGTTCTTGAGAATCTCCATCGAGAACGAGAGCTCGAATGCCATGAGCGGCATCATGACGTTCAGTTCGAGCTGGCCTGCCTGCGATGCGTAGGCGATTGCCGTGTCGGCTCCAATGACGTGAAAGAGCACCTGGTTCATACACTCGAGCATCGAGGGATTCACCTTCCCCGGCATGATCGAGGATCCAGGCTGAACCGACGGGAGGATGATCTCGGCGAGTCCTGTCCGCGGCCCCGAGGACAGCAGGCGGAGGTCGTTGGTGATTCTGGTCAGCTCCAGTGCGAGGTTGCGTAGTGCCGCCGAGACGGCGACGATTGGAAGCTGTGACTGCATCGCCTCCCGCAAGTCATCGGAGGCCTGCAGCCGCAAACGTGTCGATTCTTCGAGATGACGGATGACGACGAACCGGTAGCCGGGCGGGGTGTTGATCCCGGTTCCCGTCGCCGTCCCGCCAATTCCCAGCACGCGCAACTCTTCGCCGGCGTTGCGCAGCAGCGCGGTCGCTCTCCGGACGGCCGCTGCATACGCTTTGAACTCCTGGCCGAGTGTGACCGGCACGGCATCCTGCAAATGTGTCCGACCCGACTTGATCACATCGTCGAACTCGTCGCCCTTCACATCGAGCGCCTCGTCGAGACGATCGAGCGCGGGGCCGAGCCGGTCGAGCAGCATCAGAGTCGACAGACGAATCGCGGTCGGAAACACGTCATTGGTCGACTGCGACATGTTGACGTGATCATTGGGGTGGACCGGTTTGTACTCACCAAGGCTCCCTCTCAGCGAGAGGTTGGCGAGATTCGCGATCACCTCATTACAGTTCATGTTGAACGAGGTTCCAGCGCCTGCCTGGAAGACGTCGACGACGAAGTGAGGGCGAAAGCGTTCGAAGTCGCCGAGGATGCGGTCGCAGGCACCGACGATGCCAGCCGAGATCGTTTCGTCCATTGTCCCGAGCTCACGATTGGCGAGCGCCGCAGCCCGCTTCAGGTGAACGAACGATCGGATGAACAGCGGATGCTCGCGAAGTCCGCTGATCGGATAGTTCTCCACGGCTCGCTGCGTCTGCGCTCCGTACAAGGCACCCTCGGGTACCTGAACGTCTCCAAGCGTGTCGCGTTCGATTCGCATGATCTTGGTGCTCTCAGGAAACGTGCCGTTTGCGGTTCCTTGGAGTTCCCTCGGTTCCTCGGAGTTCCTCGGAGTTCCTCGGAGTTCCTCGGAGTTCCCTCGGGTTTCTCGGGTTTCTCGGAGTTCCTCGGAGTTCCTCGGTTCCTCGGGTTTCTCGGTTCCCTCGGGTTCCTCGGAGTTCCTCGGTTCCTCGGGTTTCTCGGTTCCCTCGGGTTCCGCGGGTTTCTCGGGTTCCTCGGGTTTCTCGGGTTCCTCGGGTTTCTCGGAGTTCCCTCGGTTCCTCGCGGAGTGAATGGTACTGCGTTGGCCCGCGGGTCTCTCCCCGCGCCGGAGGCGCTGCTGCTGGTAGCCAGGGGTTGCGCGCTTGCGCGCTACCCCTGGAAAATCATGCGAATGAGATCGTGCCCCGGCAGGGGCACCTGCGTCGGCCCGAACGCGGAGCATGTGCCCCTGCCGGGGCACGACCTATCTTCCCGATGCAGTCCAGGGGTAGGCGCTGCCGCGCCGACCCCTGGCTACCGGCAACAGCGCCTACCGGCGCAGAACCCGAGGAGCGGGCACCGGCGCAAATCGAACATCGCATACCGGCGCGCAAATCGAACAGCGCCTACCGGCGTGCGAACCGAACAGCGCATACCGGCGCGCGAACCGAACATCGCCTGCCTGCGCGCGAACCGAACATCGCCTACCGGCGTGCGAACCGAACAGCGCCTACGGGCGCAGAGCCGGATCCCCTGGTTTTTCGGAGTCTTCGGGTTGTTACGCCCGCAGTGCCGCCAGCCGCTCCTTCGAAGCCTCGAAGACGTCCTTGTGCAGCGAGCGGCCGTGCGCGTCCATCGTCACGATGGCCATGAAGTCTTCGACCCAGAGGTGCCAGATCGCCTCGGGCGATCCGAGGTCCATCCAGTCGACGCCGTCGACCCGCTTGATCGATGCGGCGCACACCTGCGCGGCGCCTCCGATCGCATGCAGGTAGACAGCGCCATACTCTTTGCAGCCGGCGAGTGTCTTCGGCCCCATTCCGCCTTTACCGATTACGCCACGGATTCCGTAGTCGCGCATCACTTCCCACTGATAGGGCTCCTCGCGCGACGAGGTGGTCGGACCTGCCGCCTTGCAGACCCAGCGATCGTCCTCTTTCACCATCACCGGACCGCAGTGGTAAATGATCTGACCGGCAAGATCGACCGGCGGCTTCACCCCTTCATGGATGCGGTGATGCACGGCATCGCGTCCGGTGTACAGCCGTCCGGAGATCGCAACGGTGTCTCCGACTTTGAGGTCGCGGACGGTGGCTTCGGTTAGGGGAGTGGTCAGGGTTATCGGCATTTTTCGGTTCCTCGGTTCCTCGGTTCCTCGGAGTTCCTCGGGGACCGCCGGGGGTTCTGGTCAGGAGTAGTTGTTTTTGGGTCCTCAGTTCCTCGGGGTTCCTCGCGGGGGGGGGGTCCGTGGGCTAGGGTGGTAGGTGGCGTTTGGTTTCCTGTCTCGCTTCAGATTGAACGTAACGCATCAAAGATGTCAGCCCACGGCCTGTGCTTCGAATCATTTCGAGCATAGCGTGAGAATTGGCTTCCTGCAGCAGGCCAATGCGGGCCGAGAGCTCTGTTTGGGTTTCCAGTTCAAATAAAGACCCCAACGCCGTCTCCAGAAAGTTGTATCGCTGGCGTGAAGTCCTGCGGCCGTACCCTTCGGCTATGTTCGAGGCTACGGATACCGCCGCCCGCCTCATCTGCTGCGTGATCCCGAAGCGCTCCTCGCTCGGGAAAGCCGACGTCTCTTCATAGGTCCGCACCGCGAGGTCCATCGCCGTCTGCCACACCCTGAGATCTCGGTAGGAGCTCATGATCAGATCAGCATCCGCAGCTACTAGTGAAACCTACAGCCCCCGAGGAACTCCGAGGAACCGAGGAACCGAGGAACTGCGCCCGAGGAACTCAATACATCCACTCCCTCACGCCTCCCTGCGAATCCAGAACCGCGCCGCGCCGGCGGAAGGCCCAGCACATATAGGCGATCGAGACGAAGAACGACGCCGGGAGGCGGTTGAGTTTTCCGATCTTGCAGGCGAGCAGGGTGGTCTTGCCGCCGAAGCCCATCGGGCCGATCCCGGACTGATTCGCCTTGTCGACGACGCGTGCTTCGAGAGCGGCGAGCTCGGGGTCGGGATTTGCGTGGTCCATCGTGCGGAGGAGTTGCTCTTTGGCGTGACCGTAGCCGGTGCCGCGGTCGCCGCCGATGCAGACGCCGAGGATGCCGGGGCCGCAGCCCTGTCCCTGAGCCTGGAGGATGCAGTCGAGGATCGCGTTCTCGACGCCCTGGAGGTTGCGGCCGCCGAGGTCGGGGTGCGGGAGCGAATACTGAGCGTTCATGTTCTCGCAGCCGCCGCCCTTGAGCATCAACTTCACTTCGACGTGCGGTTCGCGCCATTGATGGAAGTGGAAGACGGGAGAACCGGGGCCGGTGTTGTCGCCGGTGTTCTTTCCGGTGACGCTGTCGACGCTGTTCTGCCGGAGGTAGCCCTTCTTCGTCGCCTCGCGAACTGCTTCGGTCGCGGTCTCCTCGAAGTTGAGCTGGTCGTAGCCGACGGGGGTGTGAACGTAGAAGAGGATCGTGCCTGTGTCCTGACAGAGCGGGAGCGAGCTGTCGCGAGCGAGGACGATGTTGCAGCCGATCACATCGAGCGCGACATCGGCATTGGAACCCTTTTCTTCGTCCCCGCGGGCGTCGGTGACTGCGCGGACGACATCGTCAGGCAGTTGCGTCGAAGTGCGGCGGATGAGCTCGAGGATGCTCTCGAAGAGTGCGGATTGCGTATTCGGTTCGGCGAAGGATTGTGCGGCGGCAGTCATGGTCGTGCTCCAACTCTATCGTTCGGGAGCGCGTGGAGCGTAACGTTTCAATCACGCAACGGTGTGCGCGCGACCCATCAATGGCAGATTACCTCATCCCAGCGTGGAGTTCGGGTTCAGACCGAAGTAGCCCGCTACGGCGTGAGCCACGATCAGTGGCCAGAGGCGTCGCCACTTCCAGTAGACCGCGGCGAAGACGATCCCGAGCGGGAGGATCGTGAGAGCGGCGATCGGGCCCTGGTAGAGGTGGCAGATCAGTCGGATGACTGCACTGAGCGTGATCGCGAAGGCCGCACCGTTGGCCTCGGTTGCCTTGATGTTGTAGGCAACGATGAAGAACTCTTCGAAGAATGGATCGACGAGCAGCAGCAGCAGAAACGAGAGCCAGGTCGTCCGGATCAGCGGAGTCGTCGCGGAGGCCGGATCGATGCCGCTGATTGCGCGGAACGCCTCGTAAAACGTGGCGATCGCGATGTTGAGCCCGATGAACAGCACCATGCCGCCGATCGTCAGCGGCATCGAGATGCGAAGTCCGAAATCGGACCGCTTCCAGCCGCGTGCGCGGAGGATCAGGATCGCGATCGCCCCTGCGACAAGCTCGATCCCTGCGATGGTGTAGAGACGGCGGGCGTCGTACAGCAGCACCGTCTCGCGGCTCAACATCCTCGAGATACTGATCCACGCCAGCGGCCCGAAGCAGATGAGATTGATGAGGATCAGCTCCGCGCGCGGAGATAGGCGTGAGAGAAGCATGTCATTCGAGGGGCGCGTAGGGCCGCCGCGTGATGTACGGCACGTCACCGACCGCCCAGCGTCGGAGGACCGATATCGGTGGCAGCTTAGCGAAGTCGAGCGGCGGATACGAGCAGTTACTCACTGAGATTTCAAGAGCTCGTCCGGAATGTGCGGTAAAAGTTTCCGGTTTCGACAATCTGAGTCTGGTTGACTCAATGTGAGGCAAGCCAATGAATTTCAACAAGCTTACAGTCAAGGCTCAGGAAGCTGTCGTCGAGGCGCAGAACCTCGCCCGTGGGGCGGGCAACCCCGAAGTGACGGCCGAGCACCTCCTTCTGGCGCTGGTACAGCAGGAAGGAGGCATCGTCACGCCGATCCTCAACAAACTGGGCGTGAATCCCTCCGTGATCGAGACAGAGGTCGCGGCCGCGGCGGCAAAGTTCTCGAAGGTGGGCGGCGCATCGGCGGAGCCGATGGTGTCGAGCTCGCTACGGAAGATCTTCGACCTGGCGTTCGAGGCCGCAAACAAGTTCAATGACGAGTACGTCTCGACGGAGCATCTGCTGCTCGCGATTGCCGAGAGCAAGGAATCGACGGCCTCCGAGATTCTGAGGCGCCATGGCGTCGTGGGCGAATCGGTTCTCAAGGCGCTCCAGTCCGTGCGCGGAACCCAGCGGGTGACCGACCAGAATCCGGAAGACAAGTATCAGGCGCTGGAGAGATACGCACGCGACCTCACCGCGCTCGCGCGCCGCGGGAAGCTCGACCCGGTGATCGGAAGGGACGAAGAGATCCGGCGGGTGATTCAGGTGCTCTCGCGTCGCACCAAGAACAATCCGGTGCTCATCGGTGAGCCTGGCGTCGGAAAGACGGCGATCGTCGAGGGCCTCGCGCGACGCGTCGTCGCTGGCGACGTTCCCGAGGGGCTGAAGAACAAGCGAGTCGTAGCGCTCGACCTCGGAGCGATGATCGCCGGGGCGAAGTATCGCGGCGAGTTCGAAGATCGTCTGAAGGCAGTCATCAAAGAGGTCGAGGAGAGCGAGGGAAGCGTAGTGCTCTTCATCGACGAGTTGCACACGCTCGTCGGAGCGGGTGCGGCGGAAGGGGCGATGGATGCCTCGAACCTTCTGAAGCCGGCGCTCGCCCGGGGCGAGCTGCGTGCAGTCGGCGCTACGACGCTCAACGAGTACCAGAAGTACATCGAGAAAGACACGGCGCTGGAGCGACGGTTCCAGCCGGTCTTCGTCCCTGAGCCGACCGTCGAGGATACGATCGCAATTCTGCGCGGTCTGAAAGAGCGGTACGAGGTACATCACAAGGTGACGATCCAGGATTCGGCGATCGTCGCAGCAGCGACGCTGTCGAACCGTTACATCACCGACCGTTCTCTGCCGGACAAGGCGATCGACCTCATCGACGAGGCGGCGTCGCGACTGCGGATCGAGCTGACGTCGATGCCTCAGGAGATCGACGAGCTGACGCG
>DASVLC010000100.1:0-10295 GCA_036385045.1 Thermoanaerobaculia bacterium
ATTCACGGTCACACTGCCGCTCGAGAAGGTAAGCTGACGCCATGCCTCGGACCGTTCTGCTGATCGAGGACAACGAACAGAATCGGTACCTCGCCACGTTTCTGCTCGAAAAGCACGGCTTCGGTGTCGTCCCGGCTGTCGACGGTCCGCGCGGAATCGAGGCGGCGCAAACGTTCGCACCGACGCTCATCCTGCTGGACATCCAGTTGCCCAGTATGGACGGCTACTCCGTTGCCCGGGCCCTGAGGGAGCTCGATACGCTTCGCGAGACTCCGATCGTCGCGGTCACTTCGTATGCGATGGTCGGTGATCGGGAGAAGGCGCTGGCTGCGGGCTGCGACGGATACATCGAGAAGCCGATCAACCCGGAAACGTTCATCGCCGAGATCGAACGCTTCATTCCGCCTCGGGTGGAGAAGCCGGGGACCGGATGAAGCGCGTCCTGCTCGTTGACGACAACGCGACGAACCTCGAATATCTGACCGTGCTTCTCGGCGCCCAGGGATGGGAGGTGGCGAGCGCTCGGCACGGTGCCGAGGCTCTGACGGTCGCGCGCGAGTGCCATCCGGACCTGGTGATCTCCGATCTGCTCATGCCCGTGATGGACGGCTATACGCTCCTTCGGTTCTGGAAGAGCGATCCGCAGCTTCGCAGCGTACCGTTCATCGTTTACACGGCGACCTACACCGAGCTCGAGGACGAACGTCTGGCGTTACGCCTCGGAGCCGACGCATTCATCCTCAAGCCGGCTGAGCCCGAGGCCTTCGTCGACCGCGTCAACCAGGTGCTGGACGCTGCCAGAACATCGGCTCCCGCGGTCCCGAGCATTCCGATAGAAGACGACAACGCGCTCCTCAAGCTCTACAGCGGGACGCTGATCCGCAAGCTGGAAGAGAAGACACTTCAGCTGCAGGAGGCTAATCGTCTTCTCCATCTGGATCTCGAAGAGCGAGCGAAGAGCGAGGCGCTGCTGCGGGAGCGGGAAGCGGAGATCCTCCAGTGGACTGAGGTCATGCCGCAGATCGTCTGGGTCACCCGTCCGGACGGCTGGCACACGCACTTCAATCAGCGCTGGATGGACTACACCGGCCTGACTCTCGAGGAGAGTCTTGGCCATGGCTGGCTTCCTCCATTTCATCCCGATGACCGTCCGCTCGCCGCGGAGCTTTGGGCTCACGCGACCGCTACCGGCGAGCCCTATGAGATCGAGTACCGGCTTCGCGGCAGAGAGGGCACCTACCGCTGGATGCTCGGCCGGGCGCTGCCGATGCGGGATCCATCCGGCACGATCATCAAGTGGTTTGGTACCTTAACGGACATTCACGCCCTCAAGCAGGCGGAGGAGAGCGCCAACCTTCTTCAAACCGCTCTCCGCGAGAGTGAGAACGAGCTCCGCGGGCTGGCGGAGTCAATGCCCCAGATGGTGTGGATGGCAGACGCGGACGGGCGGAACATCTATCTGAATCAGCGCTGGGTGAGCTACACGGGGCTGAGTCTCGAGGAGAGCCATGGCGACGACTGGATCCGCGCATTCCATGAGGACGACCGGCAGCGCGCGATGGAGACCTGGCAGCGCGCTCTTGATGGCATCTCAGACTACAGCGTGGAGTGCCGGATTCGGAGCGCCGGTGGTGACTATCGCTGGATGCTCGTGCGAGGGCTCCCGTTCCGCGATCAGCGGGGAGAGATCATCAAATGGATGGGGACCTGCACCGACATCCATGATCTGAAGGAGTTGAATACACGTCTTCGCGAACAGGCCTCGCTTCTGGATCTCGCCCACGACGCCATCATCGTCCGCGATCTCGAGCATCGAGTGGTGTATTGGAACCAAAGCGCTGAAAGGCTTTACGGCTGGCCGGCTGAGGCCGTGCTCGGACGTCCGGTCACCGAGCTGCTTTATGGGGATCCGTCGTCGTTCCTTGCGGCCGCGCAGCTGGCTCTGGAGAAGGGCGAGTGGATGGGCGAGATCGAGCAACGGACGAAGGACGGCAGGCGGGTCACGGTCGAAGGTCACTGGACGCTCGTGCGCGATGAAGACGGGAGGCCGAAGTCCATCCTCGCCATCAACACCGACGTGACCGCCCGGAAGCAGCTCGAGATGCAGTCGCTCCGCTCCCAGAGACTGGAAAGCATCGGAACCCTTGCCGGTGGAATCGCCCACGATTTCAACAACCTCCTTGCGCCGATCGTGATGGGAGTCGGGTTTCTTCAGCGCGTGGAGACCCGGGAGAACGTCCTGGCCGTCATCCGGAACATCGAGCGGAGCGCGAACCGTGGCAAGGAGCTGGTCAAGCAGGTGCTCTCGTTCGCGCGCGGCGTCCAGGGGGATCGCGTGCCCCTGCAACTCGGACATATCCTGCGGGAAGTCGAGTTCATCGTCGTCAGCACCTTCCCGAAAAACATTACCTTCGAGGGGCGGATCGCGCCCGACCTCTGGCTCGTGGACGCCGATCCGACGCAGGTACAGCAGGTACTGCTGAACCTCTGCGTGAATGCCCGGGACGCCATGCCTGACGGCGGGCGGCTGTTGATCACCGCGCGGAACGCGATGATCGACGAGCAGTACGCGGTCATGAACCGCGGTGCGGCCCCCGGGCGCTACGTGGAACTTGAAGTTTCCGACGAGGGGAGCGGCGTGCCTCGCGAGGTTCTCGATCGGATGTTCGAGCCTTTCTTCACGACCAAGGAAGTTGGGAAAGGGACTGGGCTGGGGCTCTCCACGGTTCTCGGGATCGTGAAGGGCCACCATGGCTTCCTCGACGTCGACAGCGAGGTTGGCCGCGGGACCGACTTCAAGGTGTATCTCCCGGCCCTTGCGGAGACAGCCGAGCAGGTCACGCCACTGTTGCCTCTGGAGGAGCTGCCGCGGGGAAGGGGCGAGCTGATCCTCATCGTCGACGACGAGCTCTCCATCCTGACCGTCACCAGGCAGACGCTCGACGCGTTCGGCTATCGAACCCTGGTCGCCGAAGATGGTGCGCGCGCGATCGCTGCGTATGCGGATCACCGTGACGAAGTCGCCGCGGTGATTACCGACATGATGATGCCGGTGATGAACGGCCGCGCGCTCATCGCGGCACTGAACCGCATCAATCCGTCCGTGATCATCATCGCCGCGAGCGGGCTGGATTCCGAGCCGTTGGAGACGAACCTTCCCAGCGTGAAAGCGTTTCTCAAGAAGCCGTACTCGGCCGATCGTCTGTTGACGACGCTCCGTTCCGTCCTGCCGGGCTGAAGCCGAGGGGGTCGCGCGGCTCGCGCGATCGCCGATGGCGGCTCGCCATCGGTGCGCTCAGGAGGAGGTCGACGACCCATTGATGGACGTCTCGAAAGGCGATTCACTCATGGGTCGTCTGCACCTGCAAAGCCCACCGCCGGCCGGAGGCCGGCGGGGATCGCGCGAGCCGCGCGACCCCCGGATCCCGGTGGCGTCGCGTTCCGCTCCACCACCGGCTACCATCCGTCGCGGCTACCGGCGCGTTTCCTATCGAACAGTCCGCTTGCCCTTAATACAGACAGGTGTAGAGTTTGGAGCGTATGCGCAACTCGAACGCCATGAATGAACGCCTCAGAGATCTCATCGACCAGCGTGTCGAGGTGGAAACCAGACTGCAGAACGAGCCTGGTGAACTGTCTGATCGGACGATTCGGGAGTATGACGGGCGCTATCAGCAGCTGCAGCGACAGCTCGCCGTCCTGTTCCGCGACGCGGCCGAGGATCGAGACCGCGTAACGGTGATGCTCGAGATGATGCGTATTCTCGAAAATCGTCTCGTCTATCTCCAGAACTTCGTCGTCGACGCGACCTCCGAAAGCCGGGTGCTCGCCGGGTTGGTCACGAAGTTCATTGATGATGTGAGCCGCGAGAAGAGCGCCGTTCTCACGTCACTCGAGGCGACGTACTACAGAGCTGTGGCGGCGCTCTATGGTGGCGACACTGCGAGAGCTCGCGAAGGTTTCAGTGCCGCGTGTGCGTCCGAAGAGTCGGACGAGACGAACGATATCAAGTACAAGTCGTACGTGATCCTCGGGCATCTCTCGCATGAGAATGCCGATTACGCCCAGGCGAAGGAGCATCACGAACAATCACTGCGCTATTCTCCGAACGAGAACGTGACGGCGCAGGCTCTCGCTCTCAAGGCACTCAACTCCTACGCGCTGCAGGACTATGACGACGCACTGCATCTCTTCCGCGAGGCGCTGGGGCTCTTCGATGAGGGCCGTCCGTTCTTCAATTCATACTTTCACCGCAATGCCTTGTTGTTCTGTGGTGCGATTCACTTCGACCGAAAGGAGTACGCCGACGCGGAGTCGTATTACCGGCGTGTTCTCCAGAGCGTCGATCAGAGCTCGTTCGACTATTTCGACGCCCTCTCACATCTGGGTCGCATCTGCTACGCGCAGCAGCAGTATGACGATGCCGTCTCGTCGTTCGAGAAGGCAATTGAGATGCAGCGATTCAGTGAGAACGAATACATCGTCGACACCTGGTTCTGGCTGGCGAAGTGCCATATGCGCCGGAACGCACCGGGCGACGCGCGCGGTTACCTCGAGAAGATCGCGGCGACCGACGTGCGTTACGAGAAGAAGCCCCAGGCGGCGGAATTGCTGCAGCGCATCGCGTGAGCACGCCCCTGCGCAACCCGGCTAGTTCGCCGGAACGCGGCGCCGGAGTTCGTCGGACCAGCCTGAGACGACACGAAGGTTGGTGACCGTCCGGTGATTCGGATCGAACCTCACCATGAGAAAGCGTCCGTCGGGAGCGACGTCGTAGTCTTCGCCGAACGCCCCCTCGAAAAGGAGCGTCGGCCGCCCGACGCTGACGGTGCGGGACGGATCGAAGGGGACGGCGAACAATTTGTCACCCTGCCTGTAAAAGATCTCGCTTCCGTCGCGTGACCACCGGGCGTAGCCGCCGCCGTCGGTCGACACCTTTACCTTCGGTCCCGGTCCGGGGTAAGCCGTTACGTAGACTTCGCCGCGTCCCGATTCGTCCGACGAAAGGATGATCCAGTTTCCATCCGGCGAGAAGATCATGATTTCGTTGAAATCCGGTTCGCGGAAGGGCCGCGGCTTCTGATCCGGGGAGAGGAGCCAGCTGTTCATCCGGGAGGTCTGCGGGTGTCGGCGGCGGAGCGAGATCGTTCCGTCAGGGGCCCAGGAGGTCATGTAAGTCGAGCCCGGCTCATTCGTCAGTTGCTGCTCGACTCCGCTGCCGTCCGCGTCGCGTATGAAGACCTGTTGGTGCCCGGTACGCGACGACGTCCATGCGATCCGCCTGCCGTCCGGACTCCACAACGGCTCGGCATCATCGGCGCCGAAGGAGATCCGGTTCATTGCGTCACGATCAACGTCGAGGACCCAGATGTCATAGTTCGAAGTCTCGATTGTCGTGGCGATCATCTGTCCGTCTGGAGAGAGGCGAGGATTGTTGTAGGGGCGCCGGGTCGGAACGACCGGGGTCGCGTTGCCCTCCCGGTCGACCCAGACCAGGTCGCGATCCTCACTCACCACGCCCCCCGCGGCATAGAGCAGCGTCCCGCGCTCGGAGAGCGCGAAGTGCGCCTCGCCATTCGTCGTACCGGTGGCGACATCGTCCAGCACGAGAACGGGCGCCCCCTTCACTTCGAGACGCGACACATCGAACGGGACTGCCAGCAGAGCGCCGGCGCGGCCGTAGATCAGGTGACCGCTCGGAAAGTATCGTGCATCCGAGCCTCCTCGCATGACGATCTTCTGCTCACCGCTCTCGAGCGAGCGGACGGCGATGTCGGCATCATCGAAACTTCCACCGCGCCAGATTGTGTGAAGGACGTGCTTTCCATCGGGGAGAAGCTGCGGATACAGCACCGCACCCTCCTTCTTCGAGGGATCGTGTGCGAACAGGAGAGTCTTTTCTCCCCCCGCCGCGGGGACGGACCAGATCCCATGCACGAATCCCATATTGAACAGGATTCTCTCTCCTGCCCAATGCATTCCGCTGGTGCTTCCACTGGAGGCGTCACAAAGATCGATCGGCTTGCCACCATCGAGAGAGACCTTCTTCACTTTCCCACGGCTGTGGAAGGCGATCCAGCGCCCGTCGGGCGAAAAGGCAACATCGCCAGGTGTGGAGCTTCCCTCGATCTCCACTGTGTCGAATCCGCCGCTACGCCTGATGAAGAGGGCGAGCGTGCCACCTTGACCCGTGCGGCCCGTGTAGGCGATGGTCGACTCGTCGGGAGACACCGCAAAAGCCCGCCGGGCCGTGAGAACGAACGGTTTCCCCGCCGGCGCCGCAATGTCGAAGTGCGAGATCGCCGGTACCGAACTGGGATCGCGGAGGCTCCAGAACGCTGTGGCGGCGAGCAACCCGGCCAGGAGTGCAGCGGCCGGCAGGAGATATCGATTGAGCGTGCGGCGCCGTCGTACGGCCACTGGAGCGACCTGTGAGCCGGCTTCGGAGATCCACTGAAGCTGGCTTGCGATGTCGGCCGCACTCTGCCAGCGATCGTCGGGGTCTTTCGCCATGCAGCGCCGGACCACGTGCTCGAGTGCCGGAGGCGTCATCGGCTGGAATGTGCTGATCGGTGCCGGCTGACTCGATACGATCGCGGCGATGATGCTCGTTCTCGTCCTTCCATCGAACGCCCGTACGCCGGTCGTCATCTCGTACAGCAGGGTTCCGAGCGCGAAAATGTCGGTGCGCGCGTCGGCGTCTCCTCCTTCGAGTTGCTCGGGAGCCATGTACTGGAACGTCCCGATCATGGTTCCTTCGGCCGTCAGCGCTTTCTGCTGGGTTGGCATCTCGGTCCCGCCCGATATCAGCGCGCTCCGGTAAGGGCTCTCCTTTGCGAGGCCGAAGTCGAGGAGCTTGGCACCTGCCTTCGTCAACATGACGTTGCCCGGTTTGAGATCGCGGTGGATGATGCCCTGACGGTGCGCGGCGTCGAGTGCCGAAGCAATCTGAACACCGTAGCGCAGCACCTGCTCGAGCGGCAGCGGCCCTTTTCTCAGACGGTCGACGAGAGCCTCTCCTTCGATGTACTCCATCACCAGGTAGTCGAGTCCATTCTCGTGGCCGACGTCGTGGAGTGTGCAGATGTTCGGATGGTTGAGCGCCGAGATCGCTCTCGCTTCGCGTTCGAATCGCGCTTTCAGCGAAGCATTCGCGGAGAATTCGGCCGGTAGTACTTTGATTGCGACGTTGCGGTCGAGGCGGGTGTCGCGCGCCTGATAAACCTCTCCCATCCCTCCGGCTCCGAGAGGCAGGAGAATCTCATGCGGGCCGAGTCGCTGGCCGGAGGAGAGGGTCATTGATGGGTGAGAGAGGATAGCACTGCTCCGTTTCGCGTCAGTTCAAGGGATGACATCCTGGGGAGAGGGGCGACAAGTCGGGTGATGGCATCCCTGACGTTGTGAGCATCGTGAGCAATGTGCTTCACCAACGCGCTTCAGCGGGGTCGAGTCCGCAGTCAGATCGTAAAGCGCGGACACAAACACCTCTGCTCACTTCGCCGGCGCTACTACCACGTCGCTGTAACGGTCGAACAGCGAGGTGATCCAGATCTCGGGGCGTTTGCCGCTCGCCGGGATTTCGATCGTCAGAGGGTGGTGCGTGTCGCCGAGGACGACGTCGTCGGCCATGACCCGCATCTCCGCCGGTGCTCCTGTGGTGGTGTCGCGTGCAGTCACCGTGATGGTGTTCATCCCCGGTTTCAGCTGCGACGCCTCGGGAGACATGCTCACCTCGAGAGTCGCAATCTCAACCGGGAGTTGAATCGTCACCGGCTCGTATCCGACAGCTTGAATCGTGACGGGAGGAACAATCAGATCCTCGTGCCCGGTGGTCTGATTCCGGACCCGATTGAGGACGACGGGCCATTTGAGCTCGAAGGCGGTCATCGCCGTCCCATCCGGGCTCTCGATCGGAAAGACGCGCTGACCCTCGAAGCTCACCTTCCCCATGACGGGAACGCGAGTCTCGGCATCGATCGCGTGAATGGTGATCAGTCCGTTGTAGCCCGGCCCGAAATCGCGCGGATGAATCCATGTCTCGAGCTTTCGTGGCTCGCCGGCTACGGGAAGCTCGGCCGCGCAGGCCTGGGCTTCTCTGTACTTTGCGGGAAAATGCGCCAGCTCGATCACGTAGTAGCTCACCGCCGTCATGATCCACTGATCCCAGTCGTACGACTGGCGCGGGTAGCGGTTTGCACTCTCCTCAAAGGCGGGTCGGAGGATGTCTGTGCAGAATGCCTCGCTGTTTCCCGGCGTCGCAAAGCAGGTCGCGATCTTGTCGCAGAGCGGCTTGAACGTAGCTTCGAGCTGCGACCAGTGGCTCCGGAGCCAGCGCGGATCGAGGTTGAACCCGCGGAACTGCGCTGCGTAGCGCATGATCTCGGTGCGGGTGAAGCCGCCGCAGAGCTCGGCAGAAGCGCACGGGTGCGGCTTGTAATCCGAGGGAAACACTTCCCGGGGACTGTCGGCGTGCAGGGCAGGCGAAGCCAGCAGCAGGAGAAAAAGGATCGTCTTCATTCGTGTGTAGGACGCGGCTCAGTGGAACCGGGTTACTACAAACGCGATGTCGTCCTTGAATTCTTCCGTGGCGGAGAAGGCGCCGACGTCCTCGTAGATCGCATCGTAGACGGCCGAGAGATCGGCATCGCCGCAGCGTTGAAGCACGTCGGCGATCCTGTCGATCGAGTACAGCTCATGAGCGGCATTCATCCTGTCGGTCAGGCCATCGGTGTAGACGAACAAGGTGTCGCCGCGGCCGATCGTGAGGCGGTGCTCTTCGAAGGCCATTCCAGGCATTGCGCCGAGGAGGTTCGACGCCTGCTCGATCACGACCGTGCGACGCTCGGCCTTTCGATAGAGGAGGAACGGGGGATGGGCCGCGTTCGCGTAGACGAGCTCGCGGTCGCCGTCGATACGGAAAAGCGCCGCCGTCGCAAACTGCGACGGCAGACTGACACTGAAGAGAAACTCGTTGAGACGCGACATGAAGGTTGCGAGCGATACATCGCTCGCCGCTTCGGTATGAATGTAGCTCTTGAGCAGTGAGACGAGGATCGCTGCCGGGAGGCCATGTCCGGAAACGTCGGCGACGAACAGGTATGTCAGCTGGTTCTGGTCGAAATAGTCGTAGAAGTCGCCAGAGAGAACCTCACTCGGAATGTAGGCCGAGCGGATCTCGAGGCGCGGCGACGAGAAGACCGCCCGGGGAACGAGCGCTTCCTGCACGCGGCGGGCGATCTGCAGATCGCGCGTCATCTGCTGGTTCATCCGCCGGAGCTGATCCTGATAGGCCTTGACCCTGAGCAGCGCTGCGAGCCGTGCGACGACCACCTCGACGTCCGAGCCTTTGGTCACGAAATCGTCCGCCCCGCTCTCGAGTCCCTCGACGACATGCTGCGCGGAATCGCTTCCGGTGAGCATCAGGACGGGAAGAGTCTGGAGCTCCGGATCCTGTTTGATCGTTCTGGTGACCTCGAAGCCGTTCATACCGGGCATCCGGTAGTCGACGATGAACGCGTCAGGGAGAACCTGTCGCGCGAGGCGCAGGCCTTCCTCACCCGAGGAGGCAGGCACGGCGTCGTAGCCCCGCCGCTCGAGAAAGCGGCGGGTCACCTGAAGATCGTTCGCGTTGTCGTCGATGACGACGATGCGCTGCCGTTGTTCCATGTGGATTTCCTGGCGAGCTTATGCAGGATCCTGACCATGCCGGTGACATGCCCGGGAAGCGTTCGCTGCGCAATCGAATCGTACATGAGCGGGGCAGGAAGCCGCTCTGCTAGGCTTCCCGCCGCATGAAACTGATCGTGGGGCTCGGCAATCCGGGACCGGAGTACGAGAGGACGCGGCACAATGTCGGCTGGCACGTCCTCGACGCGTTCGCGCGCAAGTTCCGCATCGCTGTGACGAAACACGAGAGGAACGCTCTTACCGGCAGTGGCAGGGTCGCCGGCGGAACCGTGGTAGTGGCCAGACCTCTCACCTACATGAATCTCTCCGGCGACGCCGTGCGCCTGCTCGCAAACGCCTATCTCGACTCGCTTTCCGATCTGATCGTCGTTTATGACGACATCGATCTTCCGCTCGGCAAGCTTCGGATCCGGCCGAACGGATCCGCCGGAACGCACAACGGGATGCGATCGATCGTCGGCGAGTTGCAGACCGAAGGCTTCGCCCGGCTGCGTGTCGGCATCGGCTCTTCGGAGACGGGCCGGCTCCGCGATTACGTCCTCGACGAATTCACCTCCGACGAGCAGCCGATCGTCGATCGTGCCATCACGCGGGCCGTCGATGCCCTC
>DASVLC010000101.1:0-2482 GCA_036385045.1 Thermoanaerobaculia bacterium
CAGATACGTTCAGGAAGTGACGCTGCAGCGACGCCGGGTCCGATACGCAGACCTGGCCGCGGCCGCGGGGAGCCAACCTGCTCCGGCGCAGCTCGAGTTGCGCTCGAAGGATGTCGTCCGGCTCGTGCAGCCCTACGTGACAGTACGCTTCGTCGAGCAGCTCAAGGCCGTCGTACCTCTCGCGATCTACCTGGCGCTGTTTCAGCTGCTCGTGCTCCGGCAGTCGGTGAGTGAGGCGGGGATCATCACCGCCGGACTGCTCGCAGTAGTCGTCGGGTTGATGCTGTTCATGGAGGGGCTGAAAGTCGGACTGATGCCTCTCGGCGAGACGATCGGCAATGTGCTCCCACGGCATTCCCCGCTTCCCGTCGTCCTGATCATCACGTTCATCCTCGGCATCGGCGTGACGTTCGCCGAGCCGGCGATCGGAGCACTGCAGGCCGCGGGTGCGCTCGTCGACGTCACACGCGCGCCGTACCTGTATGTTCTTCTCAATGACTGGTCGGGAGTGCTCGTCCTGATCGTCGGCATGGGCGTCGGTTTCGCCGCGGTCCTGGGAACGATCCGCTTTCTGAAGGGATGGAGCCTCAAGCCGCTGATCTACGCGACGATCGTTCCGGCGCTCGCGCTCAGCGCCTACATGCTCACGGACGAGGGGCTCGCGATGATTCTCGCGCTGGCCTGGGATTGCGGAGCCGTGACGACCGGTCCGGTCACGGTGCCCCTGGTGCTCGCCCTTGGAATCGGAATCGCGTCGTCCGCGGGCAAAGGTCACTCATCGCTGTCGGGTTTCGGGATCGTGACGCTCGCCTCGATCTTTCCTGTGATCGGCGTGATGGGACTCGCGATTTTCGTAGCGCGAACCGTGAGCGTGGACGAGATCGTCGCCAGCGCCGCGACTCGAGCCGACTCGACGATCGCCCTCGCCTGGCACGAGACGACGCCATGGGTCGAGATCATTCTCGGCGTTCGAGCGATCGTCCCTCTCGTTCTCTTTCTTCTCGCGGTGCTCTATTTCGTCCTTCACGAGCGCGTTCGCGATCGCGCGCAATCCGCCTACGGACTCGGACTGGCGCTCGGCGGAATGATCGTCTTCAACCTCGGTCTGACGTACGGCCTCGCGAGACTTGGCGGACAGACAGGCGGCATCGTTCCCGCGGCATTTGCATCCCTCTCTTCCGTCTCCGGATCGCCGCTTTATCCGGTGCTCGTCGGAATGGCTCTGGCTCTGCTCTTCGCCTGGATTCTCGGATTCGGAGCGACGCTGGCAGAGCCGGCGCTCAATGCTCTCGGGATGACAGTCGAGAACCTGACGAACGGCGCGTTCCGCAAATCGATGCTGATGTACGCCGTCTCGACAGGAGTTGCCTTCGGCATCGCAGCCGGTGTGCTGAAGATCATCTTCGGATTCTCGGTCGCCTGGATTCTCGTTCCCGGCTATCTGGCGGCGCTTGCGCTCACGGCGATCTCCTCCGAGGAGTATGTGAATGTCGCGTGGGACAGTGCGGGCGTGACTACGGGGCCGGTCACTGTGCCGCTCGTCCTGGCGATGGGACTCGGCTTTGGCGGAGCGGTCGGAGCGGTCGAGGGATTCGGGATTCTCGCGTTCGCATCGATCGGTCCGATTCTGTCGGTCCTCACGACGGGACTGCTCGTGGAACGGGGCGTTCGTCGCAGACACGCCATGGCCGAGCGGGAGATCGGATTGGAGGCGGTGTCGTCATGAAAGAAATGATCGTGCTCACGGAAGTGGCTCTGATCACCTGCATCGTGCAACGCGGTCTTGCCGACGAAGTCGTCCGTGCAGCGCAGGCGGCAGGTGCGCAGGGAGCGACGATCTACTACGCGCGCGGCAGCGGAGTGCGCGAGCGCCTCGGCATCCTGGGCCTGGCGGTCGATGTCGAAAAGGAAGTCATCAACATCGTAGTCGCCGCCGATCAGGCTGATCGGATCTTCGAGCGAATGTACGTTGCCGGAAAACTCGACACGCCGGGCATGGGATTCATCTACGTCACGCCTCTCGACAAAGCCGCCACGTTCATCCCGCCCGAGATCGCGGCGAAGCTCGCGGAAGAGGGTTGACGCCGTGCAGATAGAACGAAACCGAAAGCTGATCACCTGCATCCTGCCGGCTGGAGTCGCGGATGAAGTCGTGCGCCGCCTGGAGAGCGAGTTAGGCATCATCGAGGCAGGCGTCAGCAAAGCGCGCGGTATGGGGCACCTGACACCCCGTCGTTACGGCGCGGGCGTCGAGACCGAGAAGGAGATTCTCACGGTCGTGGTGCCCGAGGCTCAGGCCGACGATCTCTTCCGCTTTCTCTTCGACGCCGCACGCATCGACCGGCCGCACGGCGGCATCATGTTCATGAACCCACTGATGCAGGCCACGCAGTTCGAATTGCCGAAGATTGAAGAGTGAGGAGCACGCGCGTTGCGTTGTTCACGCGCCGCAGGAGCGCCATGGGGGTCGCGCGGCTCGCGC
>DASVLC010000102.1:0-4480 GCA_036385045.1 Thermoanaerobaculia bacterium
CCGAACCATAAGTACTTTCGAAACTCGCTGCCCAGCTATACGGAGCTGGGAGATCCGAAACAGCATGAACATTTGCAGTTCAGTGCCGGTGGCGGAGATCATTTCTTCGCGTACACCGAGGGGGAACTCCGATCGGCGGCACACGACGCCGGGCTCGCAGTGAAAGAAATTCGCTTCTTCGAGTCGCCGTGGATTTCCGGTCATTTCATGTTCCGCTTCCTGCATCGAGCGTTGCCACTGCCGCTACTCCGCGGGATGGATCGGCTGACGCTCAAAGTGGCGCGGCGAATCGTGTCTCATCAACTGATGATCGTTCTTCAGAAGGCGGCAACTTCATGATGCGCGTGATCGCAGGCCGGCTCCGCGCAATGCTCCTGCGGCTTCGCGGAATGGAGATCGGGGTCGCAACCAGCATCGGCAGAAACCTTGCGGTTACACACCCCGGGTGCGTCCGAATCGGCCGCCGCGCAGAAATCGAGCATTCCGTCTATCTCAAAGTGGCCGATCCGGCCGCGGTGCTCGAGATCGGCGACTTCGTGTTCATCGGTACCGGAGCGGAGATCGACGTTTCGCGGTCCGTTCGGATCGGAGCCCACACGCTACTGGCCCCCGGCGTTTTCATTTCCGATCATAACCACAACATCTCTCGCGCAACCCGGATCGATCAGCAGGGGATCCAACATGAATCTGTGACGATCGGCGGGGACGTCTGGCTTGGCGCGAGAAGCGTGATTCTTCCTGGAATCACGATCGGCGATGGCGCAGTCATAGGAGCCGGCGCAGTGGTCACGAAAGATGTCGCCGCGTACACGATCGTGGCTGGTGTTCCGGCTCGTTTGATCGGCGAGAGGCAGCCAACGGCCTCGACGCTGTAACCATTCCCCATTTTTCATGTTCATGCTCCACAGCGCTACGATGGGGCCGTGTATCGCGTCGCTCTCGTCGCTTCCCACGTGATCCAGTATCAGGCGCCTTTCTACCGCCTGCTGGCGCAACATCCTGAGATCGACCTCACGGTGCTCTACAGCTCGCGTGCCGGCGCCGAGGTCTATCGCGATCGCGAGATGCAGACGTCGCTCCGGTGGGATGTCGATCTCCTCAGCGGATACCGGCACCGCTTTCTTCGAAACGCGGGGTGGGGCGAGGGCTACTCGAGGTTGCTTAATCCCGGCGTCATCCCCGCAGTACTCTCCCGGCAGTTCGACGCCGTGATTCTCTTCATGGGATGGGGGACGATCACATCGCTGCTCGCAATCGCTGCCTGCAGGATGAGCGGTACGCCGTTCTTCCTGTTCGGCGACAGCAGCTTCCCCCCACCCGAGGAGACCGCGACCCAGCAGTTGCGCGCCGGATTTCTGAGGGCGATCTTTCGGATGGCCGGCGGGTTTCTGGTCAGCGGAACGCTCAACCGCGACTACTACCGGCACTACGGCGCCGACCCGGCGCGCTTCTTCCTGGTTCCGTGGGCTATCGACAATGAGCGGTTCACCAGTGCGAGCCGGATGAGCGCCGATGAGCGAAACGAGCTTCGTCAACGGTTCGGCGCGACGCCGGACGATGTCGTCATCGTCTACTCCGCGAAACTCCTTCCACGCAAGGATCCGATGACGCTTCTCCGAGGCGTCGCCGCGATGCGTCATCGAAAACCCGCGCTCGTCCTCTTCCTCGGGCATGGCGAACTGCGGGATTCACTCGAGCGGTTTGCGCGCGAAGAGAACCTGCGCGTCCATTTCGCCGGCTTCGTCAATCAGGCCGACTTGCCGCGCTACTACGCCGCCGGCGACATTTTCGTGTTGCCTTCGGTTTACGAGCCGCGAGGGGCAGTCGTCAATGAGGCGATGGCGTGCGGCCTTCCCGTGATCGTGACCGATCGCTGCGGCTCGAATGGCGACATCGTGCGCGAGGGAGACAACGCGTTCGTCTTTCCGGCTGGGAATGCGCTTCACCTCGCCGTCCACCTCGACACCCTGGCTGAAGATCCCCATTTCCGCGCAAGGATGGCGCAACGCTCGACAGCAATCATCGCGGAGTGGAGTTACGAACGGGGAGTGGAGGGCGTATTGGCCGCTCTGCAAGCGACAAGGCGCGGTGCGCCATGCTGACCATCGCGATCCCAACCTTTCAACGCGGCGCAGTGCTCTGCGAGACGATCGCTTTGCTGCTCGATCTCGATCCGCCGCCTGGTGAGATCGTGATCGTCGATCAGACGCCCGAGCAGCCCGACGAAGTCGCGGCAAGGCTGCACACTTGGCACGAAGCGGGGCTGATCCGTCTCATCCGCCTCGAGCATCCCTCGATCACGAGAGCGATGAACGTAGCGCTGATGGAGGCGAAGTACGACGCGGTACTGTTTCTCGACGACGACGTCATTCCCTCCCGTACGCTGGTGGCCGAACACATCAGGGCATTGTCCGACGCGAGCGTCACGGCGGTAGTGGGCCAGGTGCTTCAACCCGGGGAAAGTCCCGTGAGGGCACCTGAAGCTAACCTGCACCGCGGGCTGCTCCCCGACCTGGAGTTCCCGTTCAACCACGACGCTCCGAGCGAAATCGAGAACGTCATGGCAGGCAATCTGGCGGTCGATCGGGATAAGGCTCTGGCGATCGGCGGTTTCGACGAAAACTTCGTCGGAGTTGCCTATCGGTTCGAGACCGACTTTGCACGCCGTCTCGTCGCAGCTGGCGCGCGGATCCGCTACGAGCCGGCTGCATCGATTCGCCATCTCAAGGCACCGGGAGGGGGGACCCGCACCTTCGGTGACCACCGAACGTCGACCGCTCCCTGGCATTCGGTCGGCGACTACTACTTTGCGCTGCTTCATGCGCCTCGGTTCTGGCGCTACGCCGCGCACCGTCTCCTGCGCAACACGGCGACCCGCTTTCACCTCACCCACCCCTGGACACTTCCCGGCAAGTTGATCGGTGAGCTGCGCGGGATGATGTTGGCCCGCAAACTCGCAACGGGGGGACGGAAGCTGATGCGAGCGACATCGGAGAGGGACGGAAAGTGATCTCCACCACGTCGCGCGACTCGCGACGCTCGATCTCAGTTCGGCAACACGTACGCGCTGGAAAGCGGCGGCTAGGGCCGCCGCACTCCAAAGCGCTTCGCGCGACGTCCCCGGTTCGGTTCACTCATGAGTCTGCCCTCGCCTCTGCCTCTTCCCTCGGCCCTTGGCCCTCTGCCCTGCCTTCGGAATACCTTCTCCTCACACGACCTTGTCTGACTCGATCGCTCCACATGGCACCACTCGCCCTCTACCTCGCATTCATCGGAGCTTCCTGCGCGTACGCGCAGATGAACTGGCGCAGGGCCTGGCTGCTCGTGCTCGTCTGCGCGGTCGTCCAGGATCCGGTGCGAAAGCTCACTCCCGGCTCTCCTGTCTGGATATCGTTCGTCGTGGTCGCCCTCTATGCCGCGATCCTCTTTGCCGCGCGCCGAACGCTTCTGGCGCACCTGCGGGAGTTCGGCCGGCGCTTCCCGGCGATCGAGACGGTGTTCACGATCTTCTTGTTCACACTCCTCGCGGCGGCTTCGAACGGCCTCGTCACTTTCGGCGTCGCGAACTGGAAGGTTCCACTCGTCAGCTTTGTCACCTACCTCGTCCCGCTGACGGCCATCCTGCTCGGCTACGCGTGGCTGCAGCGGGAGGAGACGATGTACCGCTTCTTCGGCATCTACGCCGCTCTCACCTCCATCGCGCTGATTGGCTCAATGCTCGAGTACCTCCGCTTCGACTCTCCTGTGCTGGGGATGGTCTCATTCGAGGGCGACTACATCCGCCATCTGCCCGGCATTCAGGTCCGCCTGCTGGCGGGCATCTATCGCGGTCCCGACGTCATGGCGTGGCATGCAGGCATGCTGACGGTCATCGCCGTCGCGATGGCGATGCGAAACGGATTCGGCCAGCGGATGCTGCTGTGGGGGGGCGTTGCCGGATGGGGGTTTCTCAACTGCATGCTGGCGGGGCGACGGAAAGCAATCTACTTCGTCGTCGTCTTCGGGGTGGTGCTTCTCTGGCGGTACATACGGCAGATCAGCTTTGCCCAGATCGTGACCGCGCTTGCGCTACTGGCGGTTCTGGGAGGGGTCATCCGCCACCTGGGCTCGAAGGAGGAAACGGACGTTTACACTCGCAGCGCAGGAACGTCTCACGCGGAGATCGCTCAACGACTCGAAGGCGGCGTCATGCAGACCTTTCGCCAGTTCGGTCTGATGGGCGCTGGGCTCGGAGCTGCAACACAGGGAGTTCACCACCTGATTGAAGGAGGCAACCTCGGCTGGCAGGAGGGTGGGCTAGGGAAGATCGCGGTCGAGCTCGGGCTGCCGGGGATGGTCGCGCGGATGGTGCTAGGCTGGGTCGTTCTGCGGCTCCTTCTGCGGCTTACGTCGATCGGAGATGTTCAAGGATCATCTCATTTTCTGCGCGTTGTTCTGTTCGCTCTGGCCGCGGCAAACGTCGCCGGGTTCATCGCCTCGG
>DASVLC010000103.1:0-19151 GCA_036385045.1 Thermoanaerobaculia bacterium
CGCGCTCGAGATCGGCGATCACCACGCTGTCGAACCGGCCATGAAGCTGGCCGACACAATCGGCGTTGTATTCGAATCCGACGGTCCGCGAGAAGTGATCGCGCGCGGCGTCACCGAGCTCGCCGCCGGCCGCCCCGAGATCGAGTAGCAGGCCCCCATGCGGCGCATGGCGGCGGATCAGATCGAGAAGGATCCGGTGGCTGCTCCCCTCGAAGTCCTTGAAGGTGTAAACGTTGGGCATCGGTCAGTAGCCGGACCACGGCGCGCCCGCACCACTCTGTACGTCGATAATGTAGCTCTCCGCTGCCGGACCTGCATCGACGGCGAAGTCCGATCCCTGCACGACGGTCTCCTCTGTGATGGGCCGCCACGTCGATGCGCTGCCGGTGATCGGATCGATCGGGATGCGGGCCAGCTGCGTCGGAATCATCTCCTCGAGCGTGGACGGATAGCGGCCGTTCTCGGTGTGAAACTGGCGGATAGCACCGCGCAGATCGGCGAGGGCCGAGCGAAGCTCTTCCTCACGGTCGTGCTGCGCCGCCACTTCTCTCGACTTCGATTGCTGCCAGATCATGTATCCGGCCGCGGCGATCAAAATCGCGACGACGACCGCGATGATGCCGCGGCTCCGGCCGAGTCGGGATTCAAGAGTCACAGAGCCTCCGGGCTGTCCGCTTCGCGGCGCCTGACCGCGGAACCTTTCCAGTCGAATGCCAGGAAGCTCAGTTACTCCCGAACGTCCCGACGTTTTTCAATGTGAGCGAAATGTCGTAGCTGGCGATGCTCCTCTGCGTCACCGCACCGATCACGTTGTACACCCGGTATCCGAGCGCGATACCGTAGCACGACCCGGTGAACGCGGTGAGGTAGCGCTGCTCGAGGAACTCGCGCTGCTTCGCGTCGTAGTTGAGCTGCACGTCAGCGCGCAGGCGGTTGCGGATGAGGGCCGACCCGCCGTGGAGCCGGATCTGGCTCGAGTCGCCTCCGAAACTGCCGGGACGTTGCAATGTCGCGAAATAGGTGAAGCCGAGGTAGCGGTCGGCACGATCGCCACTGCCGACCAGGTTTGCGGAGAGGCTGACCTGATCGAGTTGCTTCGAGATGTTGCCGAAGGTTGCAGCCGCGTCGACCGTCATCGACTGGTAGGGATTGAAGCGGAGATTCGCACTCAGAGGCGTGAAGCGGTGTTCGCCCGCGAATGAGCCGGCGCGCGGAAATGGCTCGGACAGCGCAACGGTCTGACGCAGCGAAAATGACAGCACCTCACGCGCGTTCCCCGCTTCTCCCTTCTCTTTGCCGATGAGGCGCTGGGTCAGCGAGTACTCCACCGAGTCGCGCACGGTCGGCAGGAACGGGGAGTCGACCGTGTCGAAGCGAACGATCCTTTCCTGGTTGTCGAGATCCGTGGTGTAGAGATAACGGAATCGCGGCTCGATCACGTGCTTGAAGCGGCTGAATGTTCCCGCTTCGCGATTGAAGATGCGGGAGAACGACGGGCCGACCACTTCCACCTGCGCCTGACCGTAGAAGCGGGAGACAGGCTCGTCATCACGGATCTGGTTGCCCGCGTCGCGGCTGGCCGAATACCACGTTTCCCGGAGAGATATCTGCGGCTTCACAGCCAGCCATTGCGGCGTCTTCAGCCGCATCGACAGCGTGGGGAAGATATCGCCGCGGTAGTAGTCGGCCGTCACGCTGCTCACGTCGCCGACCACCGTTCCCGAGCGGAGATGCGATGTCGACGACTCCATCGAAAAATACAACGGTGTTCGCCCGACCTGCTGCGGATACATCCTGAGCTGAATCGACGGAAGCTGTTCGAACCGCTGCCGCGCGTTGCCGAAGACGAGATCCCGCCGGTCCGAGAGGATGTTGAGCGAGTAGGTCGGACGGTTCTTCGTCAGATAGGCCGACGAGTAGACGTTCGAGAGGGTCAGCAGGCGAGGGTCGTCGTCATACTCGCGGAAAAAATTCAGATCCGAGTAATCCTGGATGTCGACGACGCCGCGGAAGCCACCCGGAAGCTCTTCCTGGGCGTGGCGATAGTGATACTTCCACTCGAGATCATTCCTCGCGGCGTTGTTGACCGTGTAGGCCTGCAGATCGCCGATCTTGATGTTCTCGCTCGGCACGTAGCGGAGGTCGAGCCCGGCGCCGAAGTAGCGCTCCGTGCTGATGTCGGCGCGGATAGTCGCGTCCACCGACTCGCCGATCGGCAGGAAGTAGGCGTTCTCGAGTCTCGAGCCGAAATCGCTCGTGAAGCGCGCCCGCGGAATCAGCAACCCCTGCGAGCGCTCCCGCTTCGTCGGCCAGATCAGCCGCGGAGTCCAGAACACCGGAACGCCTCGTGTCCGGAACGAGATGTTCTTCATCCGCGCGTAGTCGTCGCGCCTGACCTCGGCCTCACCGACATGGAACGACCACGCCGGCTGGTCGATGTCGCAGGATGTGAGGACGCCATTCGTCAGCCTGAACGTATCTTCGTCGATCTTCTCGATTCGATCTCCCGAGAAATACATCGACGGGTCCATCGTCGCGTTCGCGTTGAAGAACGTGCCGGTCTTCGTATCGAGGTTGAACACCGCCTGCGTGGCCGCAACCCTCGTCGGCCCCTGGTCGATGATCACGTTCCCCTCAGCCGCGACGTCCTTCGTCTTCAGGTTGTACGTCACCTTGTCCGCGCGAAGCTTGATGTCCTGATACAGGATCGTCACTTCATGCTGAAGGATCAGGTACTCGTCCCGCTGCGCCTCGACGATTCCGTTCTCGCCCACCGACCACGTCACATCGCCACCGCCCGCCTTCGGGCCCGGCATGAAGCGAAATTTCGGTGCCTGCGCGAGAGCAGCCGAGGTGGCGAGGAGCAGCGCAATGCTGAGGACAAGCCTCAGAATTGAGAATTGAGAATTGAGAATTGAGAATGGGAAGACCGGGCTTGCTTCTCTGCATCCGTCCGCAGTGCCTTGGCCATCTCGGCCGCACTCTTTGCGCGTCGTCATTCGGGATTGCATTGTAACGGGAGACGGTTCCTCGGAGTTCCTCGGGTTTTTCGCGCCGCAACGAAACAGCTGTCATCCCGAGCCGCCGGAGCCCCGGGGGTGGGCGTGTGGGTGGGAGGGGCGGAGGACGGAGAGGAATCCACCAGGGTGCATCGCCCGTGATTCAAACGATGCCCGGCGGTGCTTCCTGCCGGGTCGTCGACTCAGGGATCCCTCGCCACCCGCCCGCCACCCGCTCGGGATGACAGGCCAGTTTGTGGCGCACGCCCGCCCCCGAGGAACCCCGAGGAACCCCGAGGAACCCCGAGGAACTCCGAGGAACTCCGAGGAACCCCGAGGGAACCCCGAGGAACTCAACGACCCGTATCCAGAACCACCCGCCCCTGCACCCGCCCCTCCATAATCTCCTCGCTCAGCGCGACAATCGCCGACAGCGGTTCTGTCCGCGCCACGGTGCCGAGCGTCTCGAAATCGATTGTGGCTGCGAGCCGCTCCCACGCTTCGTTCCGCGCCGCCTGCGACGGCTTCAGCGTGCTGACGCCGAGGAGTGAGACGTTGCGGAGGATCATGGGCCAGACCGTGGCGTTCAGTTCGTGGCTGGCGGCCATGCCGCAGCAGGCGACCGCGCCACCGTATGCAGTCTGAGCGTAGAGGTTCGAGAGGATCGGACCGCCGACGGTGTCGATTCCGCCGGCCCACCGTTCCGACTGTAGCGGCCCCTTTGCCGAGGTCAGTTCCTCGCGCGTTACGATTGAGACGGCGCCGAGAGTGCGCAGATATGGCTCGAGTTCCGGCCGTCCCGTCGCCGCCGCAACCTTGTAGCCGCGCGCGGCGAGAAGCATTACGGCGATTGAGCCAACGCCACCGCCTGCGCCGGTCACGACCACCTCGCGATCATCGGGAACGACGCCATTCCGTTCGAGCGCCAGCACAGCCATCATTGCCGTCAGCCCCGCGGTACCGAGCTGCATGGATTGCTCTAGTGTCATCCCGTCCGGCACTCGGACCACTGCATCGCGAAGCACGCGCTGCCGCTGCGTGAAGCCGCCCCATTCCGTCTCGCCCAGTCCTTGCCCGGTCCCGAGCACCAGATCGCCCGGTTTCAGATCGTCCGAGTCCGAATGCGTGACCGTTCCGGCGAGATCGATTCCGGGAACCATCGGAAAGCGCCGGATGATCCGTCCGCGTCCCGTCACGGCGAGCCCGTCCTTGTAATTCAGCGAGGAGTGAGAGACATCGATGGTCACTCGTTCGCCGGAGGGAAGCGCGTCGTCTTCCAACTCCTCGAACGCACACGCATATCCGTCATCGCTCTTGCGGCCAACGAATGCTTTGAAGGTCATCGCTTCTCCTACTTCTTTACCGTCTTCGCCAGATAGGCTCGAATTCCGTCATGAGTCTCGGGGCTCGCCCACAACTCCTTCACCTCGTCGCCGAACTTCGATTCGTAACGCTTCGCGCGGGTTGCTGCCTTGTCGCGCAACTGCCGCTTGGCAAGCTGGAACGCCGCAGCGGGCAGCGCGGCCATCTGGCGAGCAATCTCCTCGGCGCGCTCTATCAGTCTTTCCGCGTCGACCACCTCGTCGACGAGGCCATGCGCCTTCGCCTCATCCGCAACGACGGTGCGCCCGGTATAGAGCAGCATCTGGAGCGATTGCGGCGGCAGCGCGAAGCGGAGAACTTCGATTACCGCGGGAGGGAACGGGACACCGACGAGTAGCTCCGGGACGCCGATTCTTCCATTGCCTGAAGCCATCAGCCGGTAGTCGCCGCTGGCCGCGATGATGCAGCCGCCAGCGATCGCATGTCCGTTGACGGCGACCACCAGCGGCTTCGGCATTGTGAACAAGTCGAGCAGCATCCTCGAGAGTGCAGGCAGAAACCTGTCGGTGTAGTCCGCGCCCCCTTCCACCAGCCGGAAAAGATCGACGCCGGCCGAGAAAATCGAGCCACTGCCGGTCACGACCACCGCGCGTGTCTCCGAGGCCACCGCCTCGGCGACGGCACGCGCCAGTCCTTCCACCAGTTCCAGATCGAGCGCACTAGCTTTCCCGTGTGCCAGCCGCAGAGTCGTAATCCCGTCGCGATCGCTTCGTTCAATCATCGGGCGAAGCATATCGCGGGGGCGCTTCCTCGGAGTTCCTCGGGGTTCCTCGGAGTTCCTCGGAGTTCCTCGGGGTTCCTCGGGGTTCCTCGGGGTTCGTCGGAGTTCCTCGGGGTTCCTCGGGGTTCCTCGGGGTTCGTCGGGGTTCCTCGGGGTTCCTCGGAGTTCCTCGGAGTTCCTCGGAGTTCCTCGGGGTTCGTCGGGGTTCCTCGGGGTTTCTCGGGGTTCCTCGGGGTTCCTCGGGGTTCGTCGGTTCCTCGTGAGTTCCTCCGAGTTGCTCGGTTCCTCAGGGTTCCTTGGAGTTCCTCCGAATTGCTCGGGTTCCTGGGGTTCCTGGGGGGCCTGGGGGTTCTCGGAGCTCCTCGGGGCACTGGCGGCTGTACTGGTTTCTGCGCCGGTAGGCGCTGTGGCCTGTAGCCAGGGGTCGGCGCGGCAGCGCCTACCCCTGGATCGCATCCGGACGCGAAGTGGTGCCCCGGCAGGGGCACCTGACACCGTGTTGCAGTCCACGCACATGCTGCCGTTTCCACGGACATGCCCGCACCTCGGTGCACGCAGGTGCCCCTGCCGGGGCACGATCTCGTTTCATAATTTGCCAGGGGTAGCGCGCAAGCGCGCAACCCCTGGCTACCGGCGACAGCGCCTCCGGCGCAGGGAGCCGCGCGCAAGCAGTTCCATTCAGCTACCTCACTCGGAGCGGGGGATCGAACAACCGGAAACCGAAAGCCCAAGAAACGCGGAAAAACCCCGAGCAACCGAGGAGACCGTGCAACGCCGGCCAACCGAGGAACCGTGCAATGCCGGGCAATCGAGACCGTGCAATGCCGGGCAATCGAGACCGTGCAACGCCGGGCAATCGAGACCGTGCAACGCCGGGCAATCGAGACCGTACAACGCCGGGCAATCGAGACCGTACAACGCCGGGCAATCGAGACCGTACAACGCCGGCCAACCGAGGAACTCCGAGGACCTCCGAGGAACTCCGAGGAACCCTCACTCCCGGTACAGCAGAAACTCGTCGCGCTGCTTTGCGAACTCGCTCAGAGGCTGGTCCCACTGGGCGACCCAGTCGTCGACGTTGCCGCCGCTCTCGACGAGCTCACGGTACTTCGACGATCCCGCGAGAAGGTCGATGGCGAGGCGGTCGGAGACGAACTCGTAGGTCTCGGTACGCCACTGGAACTGCTCGGGATCCATCGAGCGTGCGACCGCGAGGCACCAGAGCCCGGTGCGGTAGGGCTCGAAGATCGATCGGTCGGTGACGTGTAGTTCCACGCCGCCGCACACCTTGTTCGCGTGCTTGTGAAACGTTGGCATGAAGTAGTGCGGACGGAAGCGGATGCCCGGCAGATCCAGACGGTTCAGGTTCTCAGCGAGCTTGAATGGATTGAGCCATGGTGCGCCGAAGAACTCGAAAGGATGCGTCGTTCCCCGCCCTTCGCTCAGGTTCGTTCCCTCGACGAGACACATGCCGGGATAGACCGTCGCCGTGTAGACGGTCGGCATGTTCGGGGAGGGGATCACCCATGGAAGTCCGGTGTCGCCCCACCACATCGACCGTCGCCACCCCTTCATCGGAACGACAGTGAGCCTGCAGTCGAGTTGGTGCACGTCCTTGTAGTAGCGCGCGAACCATTGCGCCAGCTCCCCGGCTGTCATGCCGTGCCGGGTCGGCAATGGGAAGAGTCCGACGAAGCTCGAGTAGCGGTCTTCGCGGATGTTTCCTTCGAGATGAATGCCATCGATCGGATTGGGACGGTCGAGGACGATGACTTCGAGACCGAGGGGAGCCGCTTCGCGCATGCAGAGCGCCATCGTGTAGATGAAGGTGTAGTAGCGGGAGCCGATGTCCTGAAGGTCGATCACGAGTGCATCGAGGTTCTTCAAAGCCTCGCGACTCGGCGCGAGGTCGGACTCGTTCGCGCCATACAGCGAATGCACGGGCAGACCGCTGAGAGGGTCGATCGAGTGGTCGACATGGGCCATGTCCTGCGCCTCACCCCAGATCCCGTGCTCGGGTCCGAAGAGCGTGGTCAACTCCCATTCGCGACCCGCCTGAAACAGGCTCACTGCATGGTTCAGATCGCGAGTCACCCCGCTCTGGTTCGTGACCAGTCCGATTCGCTTTCCATGAATCCGGGACGATTCCTCGATCAATACTTCGAGCCCTGGCAATACGCTCATCTCTTTCACTCCAGTCGGATACCTGTGGATGCTTCGGGATCACTTGCGTGGCTGCAGTGGGTGCTCGGTGTTTCCCTCGAGCAACTCGAGCGCGTGTGGAATGAGATCGAGTACGGCCTCGAGACACTCCGTGGCGCCCGCCACGCTTCCGGGTAGATTCACGACGAGTGCCGTCTTCAGGATCGCTGCCTGGCAGCGTGACAAAGCCGCCTTCCGCGTCGTCGACAACGATGCCGCCCGCATCAGCTCTCCGAATCCCGGGATCGTTCTCTCGCAGACCGTCAGCGTCGCCTCGGGGGTCACATCGCGTGGGGCGATTCCGGTGCCTCCGGTCGTCACGATCAGACGCCACCCAGCGTCAGCTGCAGAGCGGATTGCCCCGGCGATCGCATCGGTTTCGTCGGGAACGATGATCAGATTCTCGACGCTGTAGCCCGCCTGCTCCAGGAGTTCACGCACTGCCGGACCCGACCGGTCCTCACGTTCCCCGCGCGAAGAGGCGTCAGAGCAGGTGATGATGGCTGCTGAGTACATCATTCGATTGTAGCTGTGGAAGCGGAGCCTCAGCTTTCGGGGGCTACGCGGCGATGGCGAGACGAATCGAGTCCTGCTTGCGAATCTGAAACGATTCACCGATAACGTGCAGCTCAACCGATGCCTTCGAACGACGACCAGCGTGCCAAGCCCACAGACTTCTCCTTCACTCTTCCCGAAGAGCTGATCGCCCAGGAACCGCGGGAGAGAGGACGCTCGCGCATGCTGATCGTCGATCCGCGACACGGCGAGCCGAGGATCGAGCACGATCAGTTCGCGAACTTCGCATCCAGGCTCGGTCCCTCCGACGTGCTCGTCCTCAACGACACGCGCGTCATCCCGGCGCGGCTCTTTGCGCGTCCGAAAGGGGCGATGACCCGCCCGATCGAATTCCTGCTGACGCGTGAGCTCGACGGCGTTACATGGGAAGCGTGGTGCAAACCGGCGAAGCGTGTCAGGGCGGGAGACGTCGTCACGTTCTCCGATGCGCTGTCCGCCGAGGTGCTCGAGAAGAGTGAAGGGACGGTTGTTCTCCGCTTCGAGGGTGACCTGAGCGAGATCGAAAGAGTTGGGGTACCCCCGTTGCCGCCCTATATCGCGCGGCCCGAGCCGCAGGATGGTGATCGGGAGTCTTACCAGACGGTCTATGCGACGGCGCGCGGTGCCGTCGCAGCGCCAACCGCCGGTCTGCACTTCACGCCCGAGATTCTCGATGAAATCGCCGCCCGCGGTGTCGAGATCATCCGGATCACGCTCCACGTCGGGATCGGTACGTTCAAACCGGTCAAGGCCGACTACATCGACGAGCACCGGATGGACAGCGAGCGCTACGAAATTTCCGCGGTAGCGGCCGCCCGCCTCAACGCTGCGCTCGATGACAGACGTCCGATCGTCGCGGTCGGTACGACCTCGGTGCGTACGCTGGAGAGCGCGATCCGCGCCGGAGATGGGCGCCTCATGCCGGGATGGGGCGAGACACAGATGTTCATCACCCCTGGCTTCGAGTTCCGCGTCGTCGACCGGATGCTCACCAACTTCCATCTGCCGGAATCGACCCTGCTGATGCTGGTGTCGGCCTTTGCGGGGAAGGAGACGATCCAGAGGGCGTACGCCGAGGCGATTCGTGAGCGGTATCTTTTTTACAGCTATGGCGATTGCATGTTGATCCATAGAAGAGTGAAGAGTGAAGAGTGAAGAGGGCCGAGGGGAGGGAGCGGCAGCTGTCTGTTATCCCTGTAGCGTAGCGAGGGATCTGGGTGGATGGGTGGCGCCATTCACGTGCATCGCACCGCCCGCCCACCCAGATCCTCACGCTACGCTCCAGGATGACAAGCGTCCAGCGATAGGACGTTAGGCCGCGTCAGCGCAGTTCGCCTGAGGTGCCGCAACAAGCGAGTTGTCATCCCGAGCCGCAGGAGCCCCGGGGGCGGGCGTGCCGGGTGTGAGGGGCGGAGGACGGAGAGGGATCCCTTGCCGACGACCCGCCACGGCGCATCGCCGGCGACCCAGGCCATGCAAGGCGCCCGTTCCTCTTGGGTCGTCGATTCAGGGATCCCTCGCCACCCGCCCGCCGCCCGCTCGGGATGACAGGCTACTCTTGGCTTCAGAAAACCCTTCACCCTTCACCCTTCACTCTTCTCCCTTCACCCTTCACCCTTCACTCTTCACCCTTCTTTCCTTTAGCCTGTACGCCGCCACCCAGAAAGGAACCGAATGATCCGAATTCTCGTCGCTCTGGCTGCAATGCTTGCTCTCGTCCTTCCCCTCCCCGCGCAGACTCCGCCGACGCCGGCTCCACCGACCGACCGTCAGGTCGAGCCCGGGAAGCCGGAGAAAGCCGAGCAGGAGCCGCGGCCGGTCGAACAGGAGCGTCAGCGGCAGGAATCGCAACAGAAGGACGCGCCGCCTTCTCAGCCTCCGACTCCGTTGCCTGCCGCCGCACAGGCGCCCGCAACCGAGCCGGAGAAGAAGGACGAGAAGAAGTGGGATGTGGCCAATCCTCCCGGACCGATGATCGATGTCCCGATCGATGTCACCGAAGGGACCTGGCTGAGTCTCGATGTGAGCCCGGATGGGCGGGAGATCGTGTTCGATCTCCTGGGCGACATCTATGTCATCCCTTTCGGCGGCGGTGAGGCGCGTGCGCTGACCAGCGGCATCGCGTGGGACATGCAGCCGCGTTACTCGCCGAACGGACGCTGGATCGCGTTTACGAGCGATCGTTCCGGAGGCGACAACCTCTGGATCATGAATCGTGATGGCTCCGAACCGAAGCAGGTATCGAAGGAAACGTTCCGCCTTCTGAACCAGCCGGCCTGGACTCCCGACAGTGAGTTCATCGTCGGCCGCAAGCACTTCACCTCCGAGCGCTCCCTCGGTGCCGGCGAGATGTGGATCTATCACCGCAACGGTGGCGAAGGTCTGCAGATGACCAAACGCCGCACCGACCAGAAGGACAGCGGTGAGCCGGCCTTCTCACCGGACGGCCGCTACCTCTACTTCAGTGACGACGTGACACCGGGCGCGATCTTCGATTACAGCAAGGATCCCAACACAGAGATCTACGCGATCCAGCGGCTGGATCGGGAGAGCGGAGAGCTCACGCGGTATGTCTCGGGTCCCGGCGGCTCGATTCGTCCAACACCATCCCCGGATGGCAAGTCGCTCGCGTTCATCCGCCGCGTTCGATACAAGACGACCGTCTTCGTTCGCGATCTCGAATCAGGCCGCGAGACGCCGCTCTTCGACGGACTCGATCGCGACATGCAGGAGACCTGGGCGGTCCACGGCGTCTATCCGTCGATGGCATGGACGCCTGACTCGCGCACGATCGTCTTCTGGTCGGGCGGCCGGATCAACCGGATCGATGTCGCCTCGAAGCAGGTTTCGAATATCGCGTTCCATGTGCGTGATACCCGGCGCATTCAGGAGACGGTGCGCGTGCCGGTTAACGTGGCGCCGCAGAACTTCGACGTGAGAATGCTGCGATGGGTGTCGGTCTCGCCCCGCGGCAATCAGGTCGTCTATCAGGCGCTCGGACATCTCTACATGCGCGACCTGCCAAACGGTACACCGCGACGACTGACGCGTCAGAGCGACCACTTCGAGTTCTATCCTTCCTGGTCGGCCGACGGCCGCTCGATCGTCTACGTGACCTGGAACGACGAGACGCTGGGAAGCATCCGTGTCGTAGCAGCCGGAGGCGGCGAAGGACGTGCGGTCACTTCGAAGCCGGGTCACTATCTCGAGCCTGTGTTTTCACCGGACGGTTCGAGGATCGTCTATCGATCCGTCGCCGGCGGCTATCTCCGCTCCGCCATGTGGAGCGGAGAGCCCGGCATCTATGCTGTTTCTTCGAGCGGTGGACCTGCGTCGCTCGTGACGAAAAAGGGTGCATCACCGTTCTTCGGCGCCGGGAACGATCGGGTCTTCTTCATGACGTTCGAGGACGAAGGGAAGCGCGCTTTGCGATCGATCGATCTCGATGGCAGCGACGAGCGTCAGCACGTCATCTCGGCGTTTGCGACACGATTCACGCTCTCGCCCGACGAGAAGTGGCTCGCGTGGACTGAGGGGTTCAATGCGCATGTCGTTCCGTTCGTGAGAACCGGGCGGAACGTCGAGATCGCGCCGAAGATGGGCGCCATGCCGGTGGCGACGGTCAGTCGTGATGCCGGGGAGTATCTCCACTGGTCGGGGGATGGCCGGCGCCTTTACTGGTCGCTCGGACCGGAGCTGTTCTCTCGCGATCTGCGGGATGCATTCGCGTTCATGGAGGGAGCACCGGAGAAGCTGCCCGCCGCTCCTGAGAGTGGCGTGAACATCGGATTCTCGCGCCCCTACGACGTTCCCGCGGGGCGGATTGCGTTCACCAACGCCCGGATCATCACGATGCGTGGAGACGAGGTGATCGAGAACGGCACGATCGTGGTCGAAGGGAATCGAATCACGGCAGTCGGCAGCGGGGTCGCCGTTCCGGCGGGGACCACGGTCGTCGACGCAGCCGGCAAGACGATCATGCCGGGCCTCATCGACGTCCACTGGCATGGCTCGATGGGCGCGAACCAGATCATTCCGCAGCAGAGCTGGATCAACTACGCGTCGCTCGCATTCGGCGTCACGACGATCCACGACCCGTCGAACAACACGGCGGAGATCTTCTCCGCGAGTGAGATGGCGAAGGCAGGGCAGATCGTCGCGCCGCGCATCTTCTCGACAGGGACGATCCTCTACGGAGCCAAGTCGCCCTTCAAGGCCGACGTCAACTCACTCGACGATGCGATGGCGCACCTCCGCCGGATGAAGGCCATCGGTGCCTTCAGCGTCAAGAGCTACAACCAGCCTCGTCGCGATCAGCGACAGCAGATCATCGAGGCGGCACGCCAGACCGGAATGGTGGTCTTTCCGGAGGGTGGCTCGCTCTTCCAGCACAACATGAATATGGTCGTGGACGGCCATACCGGCATCGAGCACTCGATTCCCGTGGCGAAGCTGTACGACGATGTCGTGCAACTCTGGAAGGGGTCGGAGACCGGGTACACGCCGACACTCGTAGTTGCCTATGGTGGCAACTGGGGGGAGAACTACTGGTACCAGAAGACCGATGTGTGGGCCGACGAACGTCTGCTGACGTTCGTGCCGCGCCGCATCATCGACGCCGCGTCACGCCGGCGGACCATGGTGCCCGATGACGAGTTCAATCACTTCGAGATCGCGCGTACCGCGAAGAAACTGCGCGACGCGGGCGTGAGCGTGCAACTCGGCGCACACGGCCAGCGTGAAGGTCTGGCTGCACACTGGGAGCTCTGGATGTTCGTTCAGGGCGGCATGACGCCACTCGAAGCAATCGCCGCCTCGACCATCGACGGCGCCCGCTACCTCGGGATGGATCGGGAGATCGGTTCGCTGGAGAGCGGCAAACTCGCTGATCTCGTCGTGCTCGACGGCAACCCCCTCGAGAACATCCGCAATACGCACACGGTCCGCTACACGATGATCAACGGACGTCTGTTCGACGCCGCAACGATGAACGAGGTCGGAAACCGACCCCGCGAACGTCGCCCGTTCTACTTCCAGCAGCCCGGTGGCGAGTCATCGGGTCCGGCGATGATGGAGGGTATTGGTGGGCATGACCATTAGGTGTTCTCGTGGCTGCTCGTGCATTGCCGGTGGCGCGGCCCCGGAGGGGGTTCCTCGGAGTTCCTCGGGGGTTCCTCGGGGTTCCTCGGTGTTCTGTAGCGCAGGCGTCCTCGCCTGCCGTACCGCGGACGTCCTCGTCCGCACGCGGGCGTCTCGCCCGCCGTACGCCGCCCCCGACCTGTGGATGAACAAATATCCACCGCCCGCACACCCATGAACGTTCTCTTCTCTCCGCTCGCTCTCTCCGCAGCGGCACGTGCCGACGAGACGGTCCTCGACGTCGCGCGTCGAGCCGGAGCGCCGCTCGGAAATTCGTGTGGTGGAGTGGGGGTCTGCACTCGCTGCCGCGTGACGGTCGTCGGAGGGGAGGAGCACCTGAGTCCTCCGACGACTATCGAACTGCGGTTCGGTTCAGCGAACGGGTTCGGATCGAACGAGCGGATGGCTTGTCAGGCGGTGGTGCGCGGCGACTGCGAAGTGACCACGTCCTACTGGTAGCGAGGCTGGGCTACCGGTCGCGTCAGATCGTCGACGCGAGCGGTAGTTCGAGCGTTGCGGGACGAGTGACACCGGCCGCCGGGTGGGGCCGCGGATAGCGGAACTCGGAACGACGACCGGCGTACTGCACGAGCTCGCGGCGGAGATATTCGATCTTCACCTCGCGGTCCTCGTCGCCGAGGAGGCGACGCAGTGACGAACGGCTGAGGGTGATCGATCGCAGCCGGAGCCCTTCTGCGCGCACCGCATAGCGGATCGACTGGCGGTCGTCCGAGCAGAGACGTGCGACCTCCACCGGCAGCACACTCACGATCTCCTGGGCGATTGCAGTTTCGTCATACCGGGCAGCCATGTCGATTCCCTCCGTCTTGCGATGCTTCATGCAGGTATAGACGCCGGCGGAGAACAAAAGTTTTGTCGCGCCTGCCACAAGCCTGTGAACGAAAGGGATAGGCCATCTCGGAAGGCGAGCCGGACGGTACGACCTGCCGATCCGACGATAGGTCGGAATGGTTGTAGATCAGCCGACGATAAGACAGTAAACTGCTGCCATGTCAGTCGAATTGGATGGCCTCGATCAGAAGATAGTCGCTCTGCTGCTGCAGGATGGGCGGATGCCTGCCGCCCAGATCGCAGAGCAGATCGGTCTCTCTCGGCCTGCCGTTGCGGATCGACTCGAGAAACTCGAACGGCAGGGCGTCATCCGCGGCACCACCGCCGTAATCGATCCATCGGCCATCGGCAGAACGGTCACGGCATTCATCACGGCGCGCGGAGGTAACTTCAACGCCGCCGCTGAGAAGCGCTTTCGCCAGTTGATGACACGCGATGAGGTCCGGGAAGCTCACACGGTCGCCGGAGACGATTGCTATCTCCTGAAGGTCCGGAGCGAGTCGATCGGCGGTCTGAACGCGCTGATCCAGGAGTTGAGCAGTCCTCCTCTCTCGCTCACGACCCGAACCACGATCGTGATGGAGACTCATTGCGAGAAGGTGGGCGGGATTGATCTTGGCCGTAGTGAGGTGGACGCATGAATGCATACCGTCCGCTGGCCTGGGCCGCGTTTGCGATCGTCTGCCTGGTATGGGGAACGACGTATCTCGCGATTCGCATCGCTCTCGACACGATTCCGCCTCTGCTCCTGACTGGATCGCGTTTCACGGTCGCCGGCCTGATGATGCTTGCGATCGCGCGTCTGCGCGGCGAACGAATCCCGCGTGATCTGCGCACGCTCGCTCATCTCCTGCTGATCGGATTTCTCATGGTCGGCGTTGGCAACCTTGCTGTCGCCTGGGCCGAGCAGTGGGTTCCGAGCGGCCTCGCGGCGCTATTCGTTGCGACGGCGCCTTTCTGGATGGCCTTCATCGAGGCATTTCGGAGACACGGCGAACGAGTGGGTCTCCGCACCGGAATCGGTATGGCGATCGGCTTTGCCGGCGTAGCGCTCCTGGTGACTCCGGGGGTGTCGGGCGCGTGGAGTGTGCCGTTCCTGCTCGGCGCTATCGCCATTCAGGTCGGAGGCATCGCCTGGCAGCTGGGATCGGTCCACGGAAAGTACAACCTCCGGCACGTTCCACTGCTCTCGTCAGCTGCCCTCCAGATGCTCTTCGGAGGGACGATCGTATCGGTCGTCGGGGTCGCGGCCGGTGAGGTGGCGCATCTGTCGTTCACGACGCGAAGCGTGGCAGCTCTCGTCTATCTGACGCTGTTCGGATCGGTGCTCGCCTACAGCGCGTATGTCTATGCGCTTGCACACATGAACACGATGCACGTCTCGCTCTACGCGTACATCAATCCGGTCGTCGCAGTGTTCCTCGGCTGGCTGATTCTGAGCGAGCCTCTGACGCCGCTGTCCATCGTGTCGATGGTCGTCATTCTCTTCGGCGTTGCCCTCGTCCAGGGCGGTGGCTGGCGCAGGGAAGCGCTGGCGGCAGTGGCCGGAGGTGGCGCCGGAGTCGGACACCAGACAATCGAGCAGAGACTCCCAGGCGAAATTTCTTCGCATCCAACGACGGATGCCGGGATCAGCCGTCGCCGCGAATCTGCGTGAGGATCTCTGCGATCTTCTCCTCGGCCTCGCCGATCGCGAGCTGACACGTCCCGGCCCCTCGATGACCGCCACCGCCGTAGCGGTTCATCAACGCTCCGACGTCAGTCTTCGAAGTCCGATTGAAGATGCTGTGGCCGACCGCGCATACGACGAACTCGTTCTTGCGTCCGTCGAAGATCCTCACCTGAATATTCGCCTCGGGAAACATCGTGTAGACGAGAAAGCGGTTGCCGGCCGGAAGCGCACCCGCACCGCGCAGATCGGTGACGATGATGTTGCCGTCGACCTTCGAGTGCGCGCGAGTGAGGCGATCGAATTCCTGCTGCTGCTCGAAGTAGCGATCGATCCGTTCCTTCACGTCGGGATCGGCGATCACCTGATCGGGATCGTCCGGATTCTCGGCGATGAGGTCGATCATCTTCATCATCAGGTCACGGTTGCTGATCTTGTAGCCGTGGTGATAGGCGAGACCGGTCCGGGGATCCATCACGTACGAGAGCAGCATCCATCCCTTCGGATCAGTAACATCCGATGAATCGAGCTGCGCGGCGTCGGATTTGTCGACCGAGACGAGCAACGTCTCGAACCGTTTCAGTTTCTCGGAACCGTAATGGTTGTAGACGACGCGCGCCGCCGAGGGGGCGATCTCGAAACGGCCCTTATAGGTGGCGGTTTGCTCGTTACGCTCGATCTCGCTCGAGTGATGATCGAACCAGAGGCCTACTCCGAAGACGTAAGGGAGGTTGGTCAGGATGTCGTCGCGGGTGACCTCGATCTTTCCCTCCTGCACGTCTTTGGGGTGAACGAACTCCACCGAGTCGATCTGCTCGACCTCGCGGAGTAGTACGGCACAGACGAGTCCATCGAAGTCGGACCTCGTGATCAGTCGCATGATTGTCTCCCTGCTCTTGGAATCACCGGGGATTGTATGTCCCCAGGCGGGGAGACGTCACTTGCGTGATGAGGTTTCTCAGACCGGCGCGACTTCGCGGCTCTCGATCAGCGCCTTCAGCCGGTGCAGATCTTCAGTGACGTTCTTCTCGGGATCCTCACCCAGGATTCTCGAGAGAGCCGCTCCGGCGACTCCACCGGGCGGATCGTAGCGAAGGATGATCTTCAACTCCGTACCGCGACCGGAGGGCGCCGGCGTGAAGTGCACCGAACCGGCGTTGTCCACGGTGCTGCCATCAATCGATCGCCAGCCGATCAACTCGTTCGGTATCTCGTTGATGATCTCGGCCTCCCATTCCACCGAAGTGCCGGCCGGCCCTTTCGCGACCCATTTCGATCGAGTGGCGTCATGAACTTCGACGCGCTCGAGGTTGTGCATGAACCGCGGAAGGTTCTCGAAGTTTCTCCAGAACGTGTAGAGCTGCTGAGGTGTGGCGTCGATCGTCACGGCGGTTTCCACGCGAACACCTTTGCCGTACGGAACGCTCACCTGGCCGTGCTCTTCGTCAGCCGTCGAGATTCCGAGCGATCCGTAAACGGGGCAGTTCCCCGTTGCACCGCGCCAGATCAGAGCACCGCCGGTGAGGGCGACCAGAAGACCAGGCAGCGAACGAGCCTTCATTCCGTAGGCCGCGAGGCCGCTGCCCACCAGCACGGAGAGCCAGCGCTCGGGCTCGCTCACATTCTGTTCAGTTGCGGAGAGGAATTCATGTCCCATGCTGCCTGGCGGGGCATGAAGTGTGCCGATGACGCTACTTGTAGGTGGCGACCGGCCGGAACCCTCCCGGATTCGGGAAGTCGCGACGGTCGGTCATCTGCGACAGCGGCGTGTGAGTGACCCGTACCGTGTGTCCGCCGACTTTCCCCGTCTCGTTGCTGAGAGTGGGTTTGTCGACCCTCATCGGGAGGCGGATCACGATCTTCGACGGGTCGAGGATCGTGGCGCCTTCCTGTTCAAGGACGATGTCGGGGATGAAGACGTCTGAACCGCCCGGGATCCCCTCGAGGACCAGTTGCGCGGTCTCCGCGCCCGGTGCGTTGAACCCGATCACCGAGGATTGCGGCACGTCGAGCATCACGAAGGCGCCGTTCTCGGCGAATCCGCCGGTGACGAACGGGGCGTCCTCGACCCAGATCGAAGTCGACTGAAAGAGCTGCTGGCGTCTTGCGAGCTCAACCTCAGGGGTGAGACCGGGTTCGGCTCCCTTCACGTCCGTGACCCAGCCACGGACGCTCAGCGCCGCACGACTGGTGCCGTAATCCTTCCGGCCTTCGCCACACGCGGCGACCAGGACCAGCAGCACAAGTAGACAGCGTCGCATCGACGAAAGGGTATCACGCGACACATGCGATAATCGGCCGATCGCCTTTATGAAACGTCTCCTATTCCTCGGTTTCCTTCTCGCGCTCACCATCGCCTCCATCGTTCTTGCGCAGTCCTCGGGGCGTGGAATTCTCCGTGCTCCATCGGGTGACACTCCGATCACCTGGGTTCAGCAGGGCACTAATACCTATGTCTCCGCGTCCGAGGTGATCGCAGGACTCGGAGGCGAGATCGTCGCCGAGGCGACAGGTCATCGGGTTCAGCTGAACGGCGTCACCGCCGCGTTTGGTACCGAGAGCCGCTACGCCGTGGTTCGTGAAGATCTGATCGAGATGCCCGTGCCGCCGATCACGATCGAGGGGAAGCCGTTCGTGCCGTGGCAATTCTTCCAGGGGTTCCTCGCGAAAACGGGCGATCTCGACGTCTCGTGGGACCCGCAGTCGAACCTTCTCCTCGTCCGCCCGCAGAGCCGTGAGGCGGTCGGAGTGCAGATATCGGTTGCCAATCTGCAGGGGATCTCCAAGCTCGTGCTGACGCTGAGCGGCTCGGTCGAATACACGATTGCGGGTGGCCGCGGGATGTACGCCGTTCGCTTTCGCTCGCCGATCCGCCCTCCTTTTTCTGACCAGGCCTACGACGATCCGCACGTGGCGCGGCTGCAGTTTCTCGGAGACGAGCTTCGGATTCAGCTCACATCGCCCGACGTCGTGGGGGACGCCTACCGCCTCGAGAACCCTTCGCGGATTGTCCTCGACTTCCGGACTGCTTCGCCGTCCACGCAGGAACCTGTGCCACCCACCGCGACCCCCTCGAGGCGTCCGGAGCCGCTCGGCATCCGGACGATCGTGATCGACCCGGGGCATGGCGGCAAGGAAGTGGGTGCGGTTGGACCGTCAGGACTGCTGGAGAAAGATGTGACGCTGGCCGTGTCGCGCAAGCTCGCGGCAGCGCTCACGAGCAGGCTGGGAGCACGGGTGATCCTGACACGCGATGACGACAGCCTGTTGTCGCTCGATCAGCGGACAGCGATTGCGAACCAGTACAACGCCGACCTTTTCCTGTCGGTTCACATGAATGCGGCGGTAGTTACCGGAGCCAAAGGCTCGGAGACCTACTTTCTCTCGCTCGAGGCGTCCGACGAACTGGCGCGCAAAGCAGCCGAGAGCGAGAACGCATCGGCAGGCAGCAGCGACGGCGACCTGAGTTTCATTCTGTGGGACCTGGCGCAGCAGACGTACCTCGGCGAATCGAGCCGGTTCGCACAATCGGTACAGGAGTCGCTGAATGCTGCGACCGGCGTCGCCAATCGCGGAGTGAAGCAGGCTCCTTTCAAAGTGCTCCTCGGTGCGACCATGCCGGCCGCTCTCG
>DASVLC010000104.1:0-12865 GCA_036385045.1 Thermoanaerobaculia bacterium
CCCCCGGAGCCGCCAGCCTGCCGGAGTGCTTCCCCGGCGGCGACGATGGCGAGCAGGTCGGTCCTCGAGAGACGTTTCCGTTCACGCGCCGTCAGCGGCAGATCAACGTCGGCCTCGGCCGCGAGGTCGGTAGGAAACGTCTCGCCGGGAAACCTCGTAAGGGGGGCGATTCCGGCCCGCGTGGCAACGATCGACTCCCACACTTCGGTCTTGTTGCGACCGACCGAGCAGAGGATGCCTGCACCGGTCACGGCGATTCGGATCGAGAGGTCAGGTTTGCGCATCAGTCACTTGGAGCCGCGAGATAGAACCGGCCCCGAACGACGTCTACTCCATCGACCTGACCGACGCCGCTGAATCGAAACGTTCCACCGAACTCCGCGTCGAGAGTCACGCGGCAGATGACCACGTCGCCCGGCGTTACCTCCGCCAGCACCTCACAGCGATCGACGCCCGTCAGAAAGCCCTGCTGCTCGAAGACGAGACCGCCGGCAAATTGCGCCATCGCTTCCACCAGCATGACGCCTACCGGGAGAACGTCATTCGCAGTGCAGACGTATACCCCCTCGATCGTCTTCGCATCAATCGCCCTCACGGCGCTCGCGGCACGAAACGGAATCTGATGAGGGAGACGGGACAGCCAGTTCATCGCGTACGGAAGGGTGGTCCGTTCAGGCCTGAGGCTGTTCCTGGCCGAGCCGCTCTCCGACGTATTCGGCGAGCGTGGAGACCGACCGGAAGTGGTCGCGCGCGGAGGTCTCGTTCTTCACTTTGATGCCGAACTCGCTCTCGAGCATCACGACGATCTCGAGTGCGTCGATGGAGTCGAGGCCGAGCCCGCCTGCAAACAGCGGCTCGTCATCGGCAATGTCGTCCGGAGTCATGTCCTCGAACTTGAGGCGGTCAATGAGCAGCTCTTTGATTCGGTGTCTGAGTTCCATGGTCATAGGTTTGTTTTCGCAGTTTATCAGGCCGTGGCCAGGCTCGCCGCTGCGGTCGGAGTGGGTGAAGCCGAAGTGATCCGAGCGCGCTCGAGCTCGCGCCGCATTGCATCGCCGAGCAGCTCGACGTCTTCCCGGATGATCGTGTGATGGTCGACCGGCAGTGATACGACCTGAACGCCGCCCTCGCAATAGTCCGGCCAGCCGAGGTGGAGAGGAGCTCCGTGTCTGCCCCATTCATGTTCAGCGAGGAAGAGTGTGACTCGTCCTCGATACCGGGCCAGTGCGTTCATGTCGAGATCACGCAGCGCCGCGTTCAAGGCATCGATCTCGGGAGTCGAAAAGCTGGCAAAGGTCCAGCCCTTACCTACCAGCCAGCGCAGGACGCGCAATATCCGGCGACCGACCGCGCGTATGTAGCGCTTGGCGTTGTGCAGCGGCTGGCGTCTGAGTGTGTCCAGATAGCGCGAGATGGTTCGGCCGCGGCTCGCATGCCGGCGAGTCGAGCTCGTGTCGAGCATGCCGACGAACGATACGGCTTCGCCGGCGTTCGTCAGCTGGCGCGCCATCGTGAAGGCAACGCGTCCTCCAATCGAATAACCCCCGAGGAAGTAGGGCCCGTGCGGCTGAATGCGGCGGACCGCGTCGACGTAGCACGCTGCAAGGGCGTCGAGGGAACGCGGGAACGTCTCCAGTGTGAAGCCGTGATGCGTCAGACCGTAGAACGGCTGCTGCTTATCGAGCAGATGCGCGAGCTCCCGGAATCGCAAGACGCTTCCGGCGCCGCCCGAGACGAAGAAGAGCGGCTCGAGGGTTCCCTCGCTGCGAATCGGGACCGCGACGCGATCGGTATCCGGCTCGGCGCGGATGTACTCCGCCATCGTTCGGATCGTTCTGAGCTCGACGAGCGACGAAAGAGGCATCGATCGACCGGTGGCGCGATTCACCTCGGTGATGATCTGCGCCGCCACGATCGACTCTCCGCCGAGGTCGTCGAAGAAATCGTCTTCGGGTGACGCGTTGGTTTCCAGCGCCCTTGACCAGATCGCCGCAAGCGTCTTCTCGAGATCAGAGGCCGATGCCATCTCCGCTTCCGGATCGATCTCTTCCCGCTCGGTCAGCAGACGCCGGTCGACCTTCCCGCTCGCGTTCATCGGCATCGACTCGACCGCGTAGATGCGTGCAGGCACCATCCATGAGGAGAGCTTCTCGCGAAGCGCCGTGCGAATCGCGCGAGGGACACACTCGAGCCCTTCGCGCATGACGACGTAGGCAGCCAGACGCGCCTCACCTGTCGCGGTTGCCTTGCCGACCACGACAGCTTCTCGAGCTCCGGCATACATCACGAGGGCGTTCTCGATCTCCGACGGATCGATTCGACGGCCGTGAATCTTCAGTCGGGCATCCTTCCTCCCGATGAAGTAGTAGAGCCCCGCTGCATCACGCAGCGCGAGATCGCCCGTCCGGAAGGTCCAGAGTCCGGCACCGCCGTCGGGGGGAATGAACTTCTGCGCCGTGAGCTCGGTGTCATGCCAGTAGCCCTCGACGACCGATGGCGAGCGGACGAGCATCTCCCCGGCGGTTCCGTCAGGAACGTCATTCCCCTCGTCGTCGACGAGTCGCACTTCAACGCCTGGGCGAGGACGGCCCATCGGCACGAGAGGCCCGGGCAGATGCGTGTCGTGATCGATGCTCATGTGCAGCACCGGCCCCGTCTCGCTGGCGTTGAAGGCACGTTCGAGAGTACAGGAGCGAGGGAATCGCGCCTTGTACGCCTCGATGTCGGCCATGTTCACGACATCGGCGCCGAGCCGCAGCTTGCGTAGCGAGCTGAGATCGGCGTCTGGACGGAGGACGGCAACGAAACGGCGAAAGAGCGCGGGCGTGAGAGTGAGAACGGTCAGTTTCTCCCGCTCGATCAGCGCTGCCAGTACGTCGAGCGGTTCGGTACGAGCGTCGAAGGCGACGAGCGTGGCCCCATTGAGCAGTGAACCGAGGATTTCATGCGTCGCGCGGGCGAAACCGGGGAGCGACGTGTAGCTCACCCGTTCTCCGGCCGCACGACCCGTAGAGCGTGCCGCCGCGATCATCCGCTCGACGAATCCGCGCTGACTCGTCACGATCGCCTTCGGAACACCGGTCGTGCCGGAGGTGAAGACGATCTGTACGTGAGCGTTCGGCGGGACGGCCGGTGGAGTGACATCTCCGCACGAGGTGAGACTTCGGAGCCGAACGCTGGGTAACTGCGCAATCGCTGGCGGAACGTCTCCGTCGACGAGACAGAGCGACGGCGACGCGGCACCTATGGCCGCGGCGATTCTCTCGGGCGGCTGCGCGGAATCGATCGCAACGAAGAAGCGTCCGGCCTTGACCGCAGCGAGTGTGGCAACGACGAGCGCAACTCCGTCGCGGGTCACGATCGCCATCGGTGAGGTGGCCGGCGTGTCGCTCGCGGCGAGATCGGACGCGACCGCGTCGGACCATCGATCGAGCTCACCGTACGTCAGACGCACGCTGCTGGAGACAAGCGCTTCCGTCGAGGACATCGCGTCCACGATCGATCGGAAACGGTCGGCAATCGGAGTATCGGCCGTGACGTTCACATCCAGTTCGCCATACGCCTGAGCAGCAGTTGAAGGGGAATATTGATCGAGATCCCGATGAGCGAGATCACGACGATGCCAGCATAGAGTTGTTCGATCCGCATGGTCTGCAGCGCGATCCAGATGATCGAGCCAACGCCCGCGGTCATGACGGTGAACTCGATTGCAATCGTAACGAGCAGGCTGAGATTCGCCGCGATCCGAAGGCCGTTGAGAACCATCGGAAGGCTTCCCGGCAGTACGACGTGCCGGAACTCATCGAAGCGGCTCCCTCCGTAGTTCCTGATGACCTCGAGGTAGAGCGGCGGAATCTGTCGCGCTCCCGCGGCCGCGTTGATGACCGCCGGGAAGAAGGCCGTGAGCGCGATCGAGGCGATTCTCGACCACTCGCTCACCCCGAACAGCAGAATCAACACAGGAAAAAGCACGATCTTGGGCAACGGATGGATCGCCGCGATGAACGGATCGACGATCCGCCGGAGTTGCGGCGAGCGTCCCATGGCGAGACCGAGCGCCAGACCAGGCAGCGATCCGAGAGCCAGTCCCGACACGAAGCGCGTGAGAGTCACCGCCACGTTCTGGGCCATGCCCTCACGCCAGATTGCCCCGAACGACATCACGATCGCGGTCGGCGACGGAAACACGAGCACGTCGATCCGCCCGTTTCTGGCGGCGATCTCCCACGCCGCAAGGAGCGTCATCGCGATGGCCAACGCCAGGCCGTACTCACGCGCACCGCTCATCGCTTTCATCCGCGCAAGCACAGGCTCTCCTTTACCTCTTCCTCGAGAATGTTCCAGATGCGTCGGCGGATCGCCACAGCTTCCGGTGTGGACAACACCTCGTGATCGCGCGGCCGTTCGAACGGCACCGAAATCTCTTCACGTATCCGCGCCGGACGCCCGCTGGTGATGATGATACGGTCGCTGAGCAGGATCGCCTCGTCTACGTCGTGCGTGACGTGAACCACCAGCTTCCGGTGCTCCTGCCAGATTCTGAGAAGCTCCTGCTGCAGGACGGTCCGCGTCTGAGCGTCAAGTGAGCCGAAGGGCTCGTCGAGCAGGAGAATTTCGGGATCGGCAACGAACGCGCGGGCGAGACCGACCCGCTGCCGCATTCCGATCGAGAGCTCGCGCGGCTTGCGATTGAGAAACCGCTCGAGCCCGACCTGCACCACGAACTGCCGGGCCTTCTCGAGCGCGGCCTCGCGATCGCCACTCTGGAATCGCAACCCGAGAGCAACATTCTCGAGAACGTCATACCAGGGAAGAAGGCCGTGATCCTGAAATACGAGAGCCGTGCGTAGCGAGCCTGCGTTCTGTGGCTTGTCGAAAATCACACTCCCGGAAGTCGGCGGCAGCAGGCCGGCAATGATCTTCAGCAGCGTCGTCTTGCCACAGCCGCTCGGTCCAACGATGGAGATGAATTCGGCGCCACGCGCCTCGAGCGTGATTCCGGCCAGCGCCGCGACCCGCGAGGCGCCGTCGCCATACTCCATCGTGACGTTCTCCAGACGTACGCTCATCGGGCGTCCGGCTGGCTGGCAGCTGCTTCGATGAAGGAGGGGTCCCACCATTGCGAAGCAGGGGCTTCGCGATCGAGATAGTTCTTCGCGAGCGCCCAGTCGAGGAACAACTGCACCTGATCAATGTTCAGTTGCCCGTCTGGCATCACGGTAGTCCAGCAGGCGCGGTGGATGATGTCCGCCGGAAGCTTCGTATAAGCGCTCAGGATTTCTACGTTTCTCGGCGTCTTTCCCTGTTGGTAAGAACGGACCCCGCGGAGATAGGCCCTCATCACTCGCTCGCCCAGATCGGGGTCATCGAGCAGACGCCGCCCGAAGACGAGCACGGCCGAGTGATGACCCGGTGCGACCGTCTCGGTCGAGACGACGACTTTGGCCCATCCGTCATGCAGCGCGTTACTGAGATCCGGCTCGTTCGCGTAACGGATGGCATCGATGCGGTCGCGAGTCGAGGCAGCGGAACCTTGAGGCAGCTGCACGAAGACCACGTCTTCGTACGACGTCTTGCTGTACTCGAGCAGCCGGTCGAAAAGCATTTCGACCATCCCTCCGCGCATCACGGCAATCTTCTCGCCGCGAAGGCTTCCCCCTCTGGCTGCGATCCGGTCCGCGACGGCTGCCGGGGCGATGAACGCCTCATGGGTACATCCGTGATCGGACGAATAGCCCTTATCCGAGACGATGCGCATCCGGGCGCCTTTCATGATCATGTTGAAGACGCCCGAACGGACGCCTGCGGAGAGAACGTCGAGCTTCCCGGTGGCGGCAGCTCCGACCGCCGAGTTCGGGTCGAGCGTGATGAACTCCGCATCGATCCCCTCAGCAGCGAAGTAGCCCTCCTCCTTAGCGATGACCAGCGGCGCATAGGTAAGGGTTGGATTCAGGTTCAGGGTGACCCTGGTCAGCGGACGTTGAGGACCCGGTGCTTCAGGTTCGGAAGCGGTGCAGCCGGCAAGGATCGTAACCGCCGCTGACAGGGCGATGAGCTTTCTCTTCGCCGTCACGACCTACCCTTGAAAGTGCTGCGAAGCTTGATTCCGACCGTGATGCTGCGGGGAGGTGCGCTTCGATAGGCACCCGTTCCGCTGAGTGCCTGATAGTACATCTCGTCGAACACGTTCTCGGCAAGGAGATAGACACCAAGCCACGGTCGGACTGGCTGCGAAATCGACAGGTCGACCACCTGATGGGCGGGTGACTTCGCGAGGTTGTCTGCGTCGGCAAAGGAATGGCCGACGCTTCGGCCCCGCATTTCCGCGACGGTTCCACGAGCGCCGCGATACCGGAGAGACAGGGAGCCGGCATCGCGCGGGACTTCGGTGATCCGCTTTCCGACGAGCAGTGGATTCGGATCCTCGGTCACGATCGAATCGGCGTGCGTGTACGAGGCATCGATCGACCAGTGGCGATTCAGAATGAGGCTGGAAGTCAGCTCGACACCCTGCGCGCGCCCGGTACCCAGGTTGACGAACTGCGTGACGTTGGGCGGCCGGCCCGCGACTGCCGCGCGCGACTGCAATCCTTCGATGATGTTCCTGTAGAAGTTGACCTCGATGCGGCCTCGGCTTCCCGCCCATTCCCACCCGGCTTCCGCACCGACCAGCGTCTCCGGTTCCAGGTACGGGTTCCCCAGGATCACGCTGTTGCCCGACTGATTGTTCCGGTAGAGATCACGCAGGGTCGGCGCGTTGAATGCGCGATAGGCAGATGCCCGAAGTGTCGAATGCGAGCCGGTGGCGTAGCGAATGGAGACACGCGGATCGAGTTGCCGGGACGAGGTCTCGGGATAAACGGTCGTGGCTCCTCCTTCAATGGAATCGATCCCGTCTTCGTTCCGGTAGAGATCGAAGCGGGCACTCGTCAGAATCTCGACGCGGTCCGCAGGATGCCATCCGACCTGCCCGAGGATCCCCGTGAAGCTCTGAGTCCCGCTCAACCGATTCCGCTGGGTGTTCACCCCGCTCCGGTTGAACGTCGCTCGCGACTCGGACGCTTCGACCTGCCGGATGTCGCCGCCGAGCGAGAGAAACCTGATGGCTCCGGGGCGAACATACGACCACTCGACCGACCCCCCCGTACTCCTGGATGGAATCAGCGCGTCCTGTGAAAGAAACTCCGATTCCCGATTGCCGATGATGGAGGCGTTCACCAGCCGTTCGTCCTGGCGCTGATGAAAAACCTTCGCGGCGAAGTAACCCCTCGTAGCGCTGGCGTGATCGAACCCGCCGGAGCCGTCGAATCCGTCGCGCTTGGAGTACGACAGAGGCGTTCCCTGCGATACGTCGATTTCGTTGAACGCTGCGCTCAGGAACATTCGGCTCGCCTCGGCCAGAGAGTAGTCGGCCCGCAAAGCCGTGATCCCGCTATCGACCCATGCAGGCACATCGACCGGGCCCGTAAATGGGACGCGATCGAATCCCGCCGAGTCGATTTTGTGATGAGTCAGTCGGATCGCAAGATCCGGAGTGATCACATGCTCCACGCGCACGGCTGCCCGGGTCGTCTCGAACGATCCGTAGGAAACGTCGACCGCGACGAGATCCCGTTCGGCGGGACGGGTAATGAGGTTGATCGTCCCTCCAAGGGCGAAGGTTCCGAACAGGCTCGCATTGCCTCCACGCACAACCTCGATCTGCCGGAGTGTGTCGAGTGGCACGCGCTGCCACTGGACAAGGCCGCTGTAAGCATCGTGCAGCGGGATTCCATCGACCAGCACCAGCGCGCGGGTCCCTCCCAGGCCGTGCATGGTGAAACGTTGATTCGTCGGCGTCGAGCCGCTGCTGCTGACGATGCTCGGCTGAACCCCGGCAATCCCGCGGAGAAGATCATCGATGCTTCGTACGGGAGCCGTCTCGAGCCGTTCCTCGGTGACGACAGTTGCGCTCATCGGCAACTGGTTGAGCGCACGCTCACTTCGCGTCGCCGTGACGAGAATCGTCTCCTCGACTTTCGGCGGAGCTTCCTGTTGCTCAGCATCTGCAATAGCGGGATTCGGGCTGCTGCCGAGCAGCAGCAGCGAAAGGATCACTGTGAGCATTCCTACCGACCTTCGAACGATTATTCAGGTCAGTATAACGTCTTGCGACCAGGCCGCCAGCTCGCCATCAACCACTGCAGACGTGACCCTTCACTGCCACGAGCTTCGCTTCGCCTATTCCACCCACCTCGCGATGAACAGGTTGGTGTCACTCCCCTCGGGATTGGCGCGATTCGACCCCCAGACGAGCCATTTGCCGTCAGGACTGAACATCGGGAAACCATCGAATGCCGGGGCCGTCGTGACACGTTCCGGCTGGCCGGTTCCATCCTTGTCGATCATGAAAATATCGAACTCCCGGCCGCGGGGGTCCAGCATGTTCGAGGCGAAGATGATCCGCTTTCCGTCGGGCGTGAAATAGGGGCAAAAGTTCGCGGCGCCGTTGCTCGTCAGCTGCCGCATGTTGGAGCCGTCGGCGGAAGCGATGAACAGCTCCATCTTCGACGGACGGACGTACCCGTCAGCGAGCAGGTCACGGTAACTCTTCAGGTCCGCCGGATCGGGAAAACGCGACGCGCGCCAGACGATCTCGCTGCAGTCGGCGTTGTAGAACGCACCGCCGTCATAGCCCGGCGTATCCGTCAGGCGCTTCACGTTCCCGCCGTTCTCGTCCATCTCGTAAAGATCGAGATCACCGTCACGCAAGGAGGTAAACACGATCTTCCCCCCTTTGTGGCACCAGGTCGCCTCGGCATCGTAGTAGCCGCTGTCGGTGATACGCCTCTTGTTCGAGCCGTCGGCGTTCGCGATGTAGATGTCGTATGACGGGTACACACCCCACGTGTAGCCACGCGAGCGGTCCGGCGGCGGCGGGCAGCCGTCGTCGACGGCCTCCGTCGATGCGTAGAGGATGCGATCTCCCGTCGGATACGAGAAGTACCCGCAGGTCGTCCTTCCCTTGCCGCTCGATACCAGCGTCGTCTCGCCGGTGGCGAGATCGACAATGTACTGCTGATCGCAGCCCCCCCGTTCAGGAGTCGACTGGTAGATCAGCTTCGTACCATCAGGACTGAAATACGCTTCCGCATTCTCGCCGCCGAACGTCAGCTGGCGAACGTCCCGGAGCCTCGTCTCCCCTTCGAATGTCTTATCGAAAGGTTTACCCGCCTTGATCTCGAGCGCGGGCGCTGCTGGCGGCATCGCGGCATGTCCCGCTGAAGGACTCGGCGACGGCTGCGCTCCCCGAGAGCCGAGCGTTGCGCGAAGTGTCAGACGCTCACCACCGCGCAGTACGACCACATCGATCGTCTCGCCCGGTTTGTGGTCCTGAAGCGCGTAGGTCATGTCGTAGAGATTCTCGATCCGGGTTGCGGCCATCTCGACGATCGTGTCGCCAGCCTGGAGTCCGGCCAGGTCGGCCGGTCCGCCGGGTCGCGTGCCCGAGATTTTCACGCCTCCCCCCGCCGACTCCATGGCGCTGTAGTCGGGAATGGTCCCGAGGTAGGCGCCATAGCCGCGGCTGTCACCCTGCATCGACGGCGCGGCCTCCGCGCGGGCATAGGTCGGCGTGAGCTCGCCACGCGCCAGAGCTCTGACAACGTGCGCAGTCAGTCCTGCGATCTTCGCCGTTCCTCCGAAGTTGATCGAATCGGCATCGTCGTCAGGCGTGTGATAGCGAGTGTGTGTCCCTGTGAAGAAGTGGAGCACCGGAATCTGCTTCGCGTAGAAGCTCGTCTGATCCGAAGGACCGTAGCCGTCTCCACTGGAGGAGACGGCGAGTTTCAACTCGTTACCGGCACGATCGAGAAACGGCTTCCACTCCGGCGCCGATTCGGCGCCGAGCGCGAGTAGCTTGTCGTCCTGCATCGCACCGACCATGTCGAGGTTGATCATCGCGACCATCCGCTCGATTGGCAGAGGCGAATGCTGGACGAGGTATCCCGAACCGCCGAGCCCCATCTCCTCGGCGGAAAAGAAAGCGACGAGAACCGTCCGCCGGTTTCGCTCGTTCTTCAGAAGCTCGGCCAGCCGCTTCGCGGCAGCGAGTACGGCCGCGGTCCCCGACGCATTGTCGTCCGCGCCGTTGTGAATTGCGGTCTCGTTAGGCCGCATCGAGCCCTTGCCGCCGTAGCCGAGATGGTCGTAGTGCGCGCCGACCACGACGACCTGATCCTTCAGCTTCCCGCGGCCAGGAATGATGCCGGCGACGTTTTGGCCCTCGGCGAAGGTCGCAACGACGTCGACGGTACCGGAGAGCTTCGCGTCGAGAATGCGGGAGCGCGGTTTGAGGTCGCTGTCGACTTCATTCTGGAAGGCGGCGAGGTCCACCCACCGTTGCACGGTCGACGTCCTCACCTGAATCACCGGAATCCCGGCCGGACTCTCGGGACCGTCGTTCAGCAGCGCGGGGAGCTTGTCTTTCCCTTCGTCCTGAAGCGGACCGGTTACGAACACCACGGCCGTAGCGCCGAGGTCGCGAGCCTTCATCGCCTTGTAGCGCATGGCCGACCAGCGGCTCGGCTTTTTTCCGTCGAACGGCGAGTTCTCATCGCGCTCCTGCGGCTCGTAGCGAAGCATGAGCGCTACTTTCCCCTTCAGATCGATCCCCTCGAACTCCCGGTAGTCGAGCGGTGGAGCGTCGATTCCGTAGCCGACGAAGGCAATCGGGCCGGAGAACGACCCGGAACTGGAAAAGCCGAGCGGCGTCCACTCGTCGGCCGCAAGGCCGTCAATTGCGTTCTTCTCGCCGGGCGAGACACCCATCTTTACGGGGAACCGCTGCCTGAATGACTTTCCGAACGCCGGCTCGAGCCTGCTCGCGCGAAGCTGACTCTCGATGTAGTCAGCCGCAAGGTCGATGCCTCGTGTACCGAGACCACGTCCCTCCATTTCGTCGGCCGCGAGCGTGCGGACGTGCTTTTCCACGAGAGTGATATCGGCAGCAGAAATCGAAAGTGCGAACGCGAAAGTGAAGACGATTGTCAGTGTGCGCATGGTCCCCTGGTTAAGGCGGGTGGGGGGACGGGTCCGCACCCGCGACGAGATGAGCGGAGCGTAACATGCGGCAGGACAAAGGACGGCGCGCCCTAGTCCAGCAATCCGCTCAGCTCCGGCAGTGTGAAACGGTCGTCGTAAATCTCGACCTTCGTATCTCGGAGCATCTTTTTCCAGATCTTTTCCTCCGCGTCCGCCACTGAGATGCGCTCACGAAGGGTCATGTCGTACGCGAGCCAGCCGAGGGCCGAGTACTCCCGCCTGAAGCGTGCCTGCCTGAACATCTGCTTCTCTTGGGTTACGGCGTGGTTCGCGGTCGCCTGGAACTCTGCCTCCGTCCGATTCCAACGTCTGAGCATTTCGTCGAAAGCCTGACGATTGACTCCGGCGGGAGCGAACTCGGCGAACACCTGGTCGGCGTCCGCTCCGTCATGCACCGCCAGCACGGCACGGCCAGCCGTGCGGGTCCATTCAGCCATCTCCTCGAATAGCTCCTGGTCAGGAAGGGCAGCTCGCACATCCTCGTCCTTCACCGCGACGCCATGGATGGCGGCGGCATGGTGAAGCAGGTGCTCGAGCGCGATCGTCTTGAAATTCTGCTGCTGGCGCTTCAGGCACTCGGGCCCCTCGGGGACGCCGCATCGGATCTCGTCAAGCGTGATGAGCTGATCCCCGATGCGGGCAACGGCGCCCTCCGGAGGTGGCGTGCGACAACCCGCGATCAGTAGAACGAAGACGCCGAGCGTCACGATTCGATTCATCAGCAATCGTTGATGGCTCTCCTACCAGCCGAGCACCCAGGCGAAGATCAGCGGCGCGACGATCGAGGCGTCGGACTCGATGACGTGACTCGGCGTATCGACGCCGAGCTTGCCCCAGGTGATCTTCTCGTTCGGCACCGCGCCCGAGTACGAGCCATAGCTCGTCGTCGAATCGCTGATCTGGCAGAAGTAGCCCCAGAGCGGAACAGTGGTTCGCTGCAGATCCTGATGGAGCATCGGGACGACGCAGATCGGGAAGTCTCCGGCGATTCCGCCACCGATCTGGAAGAAGCCGATCGACGACTTCTCGCTGGTCTTCGTGTAGTAGTCCGCCAGCTCGATCATGTATTCGATTCCGGTGCGGACCGTGTGGACGTTCTTCACGTCACCGCTGATGCAGTGGCCCGCGTACATGTTGCCGAGAGTCGAGTCCTCCCAGCCGGGAACGAACATCGGCAGGTTCTTCTCGGCCGCGGCGACCATCCATGAGTTTTTCGGATCGATCTGATAGAACTCGGCGATCGAGGCGTCGCGAATGATCTCGTACATGAACTCGTGGGGAAACAGCCGCCTGCCCTGCTGGTCCTTTTCCACCCAGTGACGAAGAACGGCCGTCTCGATGCGCCGCATCGCCTCCCCTTCCGGAATGCAGGTGTCGGTGACGCGGTTCATGTGGCGATCGAGCAGCAGCTTCTCATCGAGCGCCGAGAGATAGCGATAGTGAGGGACTCTCTCGTAACAATCGTGCGCCACGAGATTGAAGATGTCCTCTTCCAGGTTCGCTCCTGTGCAGCTGATCGCCTGCACCTTGTCCTGCCGGATCATCTCCGCCAGCGACAACCCCAGCTCTGCGGTCGACATCGCCCCCGCCAGCGTCACCAGCATCGACCCTCCACGCTCGAGATGCCGGTTGTAATCGATCGCGGCAGACTTGAGCGCAGCCGCGTTGAAGTGACGGTAGTGATGTTCGATGAATTCGCTGATCGGGCCTGGCATGTGGTGAACCTCCTGAGGCGGCGAATGCTATATCAGGGCCGAGGGGGGAGGGCCGAGGGCCAAGGGCC
>DASVLC010000105.1:0-56262 GCA_036385045.1 Thermoanaerobaculia bacterium
TCGCCGTCGCGTCGGGCAAAGGCGGCGTCGGCAAGTCGACCGTATCGACGAATCTCGCGCTTTCTCTCAAAGCTCTTGGCTACACCGTCGGCCTGCTCGATGCAGACATTTACGGACCCTCGCAGCAGATGATGCTCGGCATTCAGGGCCGGCCTCAGATCGACGAGACTGACGAAAAGATCATCCCGATGGAACGGCACGGGATCAAGACGATGTCGCTCGGACTCATCACCGATGCCGATACTCCCGTCATCTGGCGAGGACCGATGGTGATGAAGGCGATCGATCAGTTCCTCAGCGATGTGAAGTGGGGAACGCTCGATTTCATGATCATCGATCTCCCCCCCGGCACCGGGGACGCACAGCTCACCCTGACACAGAAAGCAGGATTGACCGGTGCAGTCGTCGTGACGACCCCGCAGGACGTCGCCCTCATCGACGCCCGAAAGGGGCTCGCGATGTTCCGGAAGGTGAGCGTGCCGGTCCTCGGCATCATCGAGAACATGAGCTACTACATCTGCCGCCACTGCGGCGAGCGCGAAGAGATCTTCGGGCACGGCGGAGGCAAGAAGACAGCGGGTCTTCTCGGCGTGCCTTTCCTCGGCGAAGTGCCGATCGACCCGAAAGTCGTGGTGGGTGGCGACACGGGCGAGCCGATCGTCGTTTCCGATCCGGAGTCGCCGGCAGCGGCCGCATTCCGCGAGCTGGCGCGCCAGGTGGCCGATCAGGTCGAGTCCGGAATGGAGGGTCATACGCACGCCTCCGGACACCATCACGATCACGATCACGCGCACACGCACTGAGCGTCGCGCGTTCGCAGGTGCCCTCCGGGGCACGAGAAAAGAAGCGGGCGTCGGTCGTGCGCGAAGGCGCACTTCACAATCTGGCCTCCGGCCTGGCCGGGGGAACGTGTTTCCCTCCCGGACTGGTGACCGCGGAGGCGGTCACCACAGGATGTGCACGCGTCGTGGCGGCCGTCTGCGCGGCCGCTCGCGACATCACCATTCTCTCGCCGGCTGAGCCGGGGGCCGGCTTATCGTGCGCGCCTTCGCGCACAGCGGAGCGATCTCGTGACCCGCGCCGTCGACGCAGTTGCCATTAGCCAGGGGTTGCGCGCCTGCGCGCTCCGGTGGCGCGTCTCCGACCCCGGCGTGTGGCGTCCCCGGTCATAAGGCCAGGGACGCCACGTGGCGGTTTACTTCAGGGTCATGGTCGGATCGCCAAACAGGATCCAGGTCTTTCGAACGTCTCGGTCGATCGTCGCCCGCTTGGCCTGCAGGATCGCATCGCCGACGGTGATGGAAGCGGGACCGAAGACATGCCGGTTGAACGCGAGATTAACGATGAGTTGCTGCGTAGGGGTTGTGAGTGCCGACGACGCCCACACTCCGATCGCTCCGCCGTTCGGGTTCTTGATCAGGGCTTCGGCGAGACTCTCGGTGTAGAGGTCGTGGAAGTAGCCGTTGAGACAGTTCATTGCCACGACGAACGAGAGACGCTCGGCATTCGTCAGAAGCCTTGCAGCCGCCGAGTTGAACTGGCTGTTGCTCCAGATTTCGACCGATCCGTGTCCGATGTAGTTCGTCAGGAGCGCTCCTCGGTTGAAGTTGTTGCGGATGGCAGTCGATGGGGAAGGGGTGGTCGCGATATCGACCCGCGTGATGTTGTAACCCGAAGGCAGCCGGTTCTGAACTGCATTCATTGCGGTGTCGAATCGGAAGCCGTTGCTCCGGTCGTGGATCAGATCGATGTTTTGCGTCCAACCGCCCGAGGCAACGTTGCGCGCGAGCAGCTTGGCGACCATGGCATTTGCCTGGGCCGCGGTTCGGGCTGGAAGGCGACCAATCGCCATCGAGGGCAGCCCGTCGCCACTGAAGTCCGCGAACCAGTCATCGGAGGCGGTTTTGTTCGCCGCTGTCGGGATCAGCTTCGTCGGGACGAAGTCGTAGCTTCCCATCCCGAGGTAGTTGCGAGGGTCGAAGCTGGCGTCGCCCAGGAGGAGGACGTAGCGAGGTGCCGTCGTCCAGGACATGGCGCGCGCGAGGAAATTACGGATCGCATGCGGGGAGTGCTGGCCGAATGAGAACTCGTCGTAGACGTTCTGGACGTCAACCACGACCGTGGGGATTCCCTGCGCATCACGTGCGGCTTTCAGATTGTTGGCTGCATCGACGAACGCGCGGTTGGTGAGGATCACGAAACGCGCGGCATTCGTCGTCGCGTTCCATGTCGAAGGTTCATTCCACGCGATCTGAGCAGGCGAGAGCACGCGCGAGTCGGCAAACGCGAAGATCGTCCGTGTTCCGTGCTCGGACGTGAAGGAGATGGACGTACTGCCACCGGATCCTTTTCCGATGGTGGCGTTGATGAAGAACGGAGCCGCAGGGTCGGTGACGTCGACTACACGAACCTTGTTGGTCGTGAAGCCGTCTACGACGACCGAGCTGCCACCCTGGGCCGTGAACATCAGCGCGTCACTGTCGGCACGGTAGCGATGCGGATAGACGAGACGGATCGACTCGACACCGCTGAAGTCGTTCGGCCCGTTCTGCGCCTTCATGGTCAGTGTGTTCTCACCTTCCACGAGCAGGGACATCGGCACAGGCAGGCGGGCGACATGGCGTTCCTGTCCGTCGAAGTAGACATAGCCGAGACTCGTGCCGTTCATGCTGACCTGCACGATGTGCTGCATATTCTCGGTTGCACCCTGAATCACGACCTCGAGCTCGGCATTACCGGTTGCTGCCGGATTCGCAACTGTGAGTGACCGGCTTACCGGAGCGGATGAGATGAAAGCCCCGAAGAAGTTTTCCCTCTCGCCGTTATTGGTCAGAGCTGCGAAGAACCCGGTCCGTTCGATTCGTTCGAACGTGTACGGGAAGGATCCCGCCGATGGTGATCCGCTGCCACCGCGGCCGCCTGTGGACTTGATCCGCTCGGCTTTCCCCTTCCGGGAGGTGATGTAGTAGATACGGCCGCCGGTGCCTGGTGTATCGAGCTCCTGACCGAAGAACTCGATGCTGTCGGCCGGGTCGAACTTCGACTCGTTCTTCGCATCGATGACGACCGGCACCTCGATCCCGTCGGTGAAGACGGCGAGGTTTCGTCCATTGCTTCCAGGATCGAAGCCGGCGGCAAGCAGGTCGCTCTTCCTGACGCGGTACCAGCCGGTTCTCGTGACGACGACTTTCGCCGCCGGGACTGCCGCCAGCTTCCACTGCTCTTCGAGCTGGTTCTGGGTCGGAGCCGGCGGATCGGGCAGTTTCACTCCCATGCCGGGAGCTGTAGTGAAGATGCCGCCGACTGAACCAAGCGTTGGATCAGCGTCGGTCTCGACCGTCGTATCTTCCATCGACGCGGTGCCGATGGACGGACTGATCGGGCCGTGCATCGTGACCGTGCCATCGAGGTCGACGTCTTCAATCCAGTACTGCATGAACCCGGAGGGTGGTTTCTTGTCCATGTAGCGATAGCTGCGAGGTCCAAGTGCACGCCGGCCGGTCATAAAGGCTGAGCCGGGGATGATGTGCTCGTTGAGTTTCTCCCTTACGCCGCTGCTGGACTGCCTGTAGATATGGAATCCGAGGTTGTCGATCTCGCTGGTCGTCTCCCACGTCAGGAGTACATGGTTCTTGAATTCGGTCGCCGTGATCGTCGCCATGTCGACCAGCGTCGGGATGATGCCGATGTCAAATGCCCAGTCTTCGACTTCACCTCCCATGATCTGGAAGCTCGAATCGAGTGCCGGCCCCGTGCTCGCGACGAACTGAGGCCGCTCCGGGTAGATACGGAAGCGGGTGAAGAAGGTCGTTACACCGGCGACATTCGGGATCGTCGTCGGCGTGTAGAAGGCGATCGTGTTCAGTCCTTCCGAGACGGGCTGATCGATGATGAGCTCATGAGGGCCGGTAAAGTCGCCGTTCTGGTCGAAATCGATCCATGCGGCCAGCCAGCCGGCAGCTGATGCAACAACCTGAACTGCTCCTTCGCCCCCGGGGAAGAAGCTGTGTGACACCATCGAGACTCCGTCGTCAACGTCGCCCAGGGCGTTGGGATCTGGTTTTCCATCAGTTTCGTTCGTGATGCCGGCGCCGAGATGAATCCCTCCCGGCCCGATGAGATGCCTCGCACCGCTTTGGGAAAGGAGCGTGATCGAATACGAGGCGGGGAGGTCGCCGAAGTCGTAGATCAGAGTGCCGCCGAGTGTCGGATCGAAGGCGAAGTCGACATTGCGGATGATCTGGTCGCCATCCTCATTGAGCCGGAGCGCCTGTCGTACGGTCGTGGTGACCGTGTTGCCGTTGTAGGGTGAGGTCCCCTCGTAAAGGCCGTTGGTCGCGACTTTCACCGCGGCGTCTTCTGCGGCGCTGTTGGCGTTCGTCGTCGTGAGCTTGAGGTTCTGCGCTGCAGGAAGTCCGAAGACGATGATGACATTGTCGGGAAGCGACGTGAACGAGTAGTCGCCCTGTGCATCGGTGCTCGTGGTGCCGAGGAAGACAAACGCGTCACTCGGATCGAGGACGCCGTTGCCATCCCAGGCGGATCCGTCGCCATCGTCGGTCCACCGGTACGCGGATACCTGCACGCCGGAGAGCGCTGACTCGACGCCAACCTCGACGCCGCTGTAGGCGCTTCCGCAACGGCCGTCGGGAGTCGGGCCGTCAACGCAGATGGTTCCACTGAGTGAGTTCGTGCCGGCGTAGCGGTAGCCGAAATCGACATCGAGGTTACAGCCCGGACATGCTCCGGGTGCGTCATCGATTGCCGTCACGACCCCTCCCGTCACCTGAACGACGACCCGGTTGTCGCGGCTGCTGACGTTACCGACACTGGCTTCGTAGGTCGGTGTGGTCGAGAGGCCGGCGGGCCAGTCGGGATCGCTGGTCAGTACGCGGATGGTGTAGCTGCCGTCTGCGACATCGGTGAACACGTAGTAACCGTCTGAATCCGTCTGGACCCAGCGATCTCCCTCGCCCGCATCCCAGACGCCGTTGCCGTTACTGTCGGTCCACGTGAAGCCGCCGATGCCATCATCCATCCAGACGGTGATGAAAGGGATGCCCGGTTCGCCGGGATCGCGGATCCCGTCGCCGTTGGTGTCGATCCAGAGCTGATCGCCGATCGTGGCGAAGCCGCTGCCGTTGATCCTGTAGCCGAAGTCGGCGCCGAGATAGTTGGCGCCGGGAAGGAGGCCGACGATGAGCTGCTGGCTGTCGCAGATGCTCGCCGGGACGCCGGGCGGAAGGTCGTTGCACGGACTGCCGTCGGTGTCAGGGTCTGCAATCAGCACAGGGGAGTTGCCCGGGAGTGTGCCGGTGTCGACCACCACCAGGTAGTAGTGATCCGGAGCGAGATCGGGAAGATTGCTGAAGAGGTACCGGCCTCCTTCGTCGGCTGCCGTCAGCGGATCGTCCGCGGTCGTCGTTCTCGTCAGGACCGGCGTGCCAAGCACCGCCTCTCCCGACTGGTAGTAGCCGTCGCCATTCGTGTCGGTCCACTGGACTTCATAGAGGCGAACGGTGACGCCGGCGAGGCCCGGCTCGCCAATGTCCTGCGTACCGTTCTCGTTCACATCCCAGTAGATGGTGTCGCCGATCGAGCTGAGGAAGCGGTTGAAGCCGAAGTCCTGGAGCAGGTTCGGATAGACGCCATCGACGGAAACGGAGCTCTGATAATCAGGAGTCGTGACAGACGAGGCGTTGTAGATGATGTTCAGGTTTCCGAACGTCTGGGCGGCTGCGAGGAAGATCGTCGAGTAGCGGACGCCAATCTGATCGACTGCCTGCACGGAGTAGGTGCCGACGAAGATGCCGTTGAACGAGTAGGTGCCGTCGCCGTCCGTAACTGTCGTCGCGACGACGTTGTTCTGGTCGTCGAGGAGATTGACGGTCTTGCCGACGCGGGCCTCACCGTTGTCATACGCAAGGTCATTGTCGAGGTCGAGGAACACGCGACCGCTGATGGTGCCGGTTGGATTAGTGCCCGCGCCGGTGAAGCGGTACCCGAAATCGACGTTGGTCAGGTCGGCTCCCGCGACTGTAACGGTGCGAGGCTCGGGAAGGCTGCCGGTGAACAGGGTGAAGTCGCGGGGGAAGTCGGGATCCTGAAGGTAGTTGGCCAGGACGTCGACGATGAATGTGCCATTCGTCAAGCCAGTGACGATCCAGAACCCGCCCTCGTCGGTGACCGCGGTGCAGGAGGGGGAGCAACCGGTGCCTGTGCCATTTGTGACCGTGATGGTGATGTTCGGGATTCCCGGCTCTCCGGGATCCTGAACGCCGTTGTTGTTCACGTCATGCCAGATGCGATTTCCGATCGCAAAGTTCGCCGCCGGACTGTAGCCAGCATCGGCGTGCAGCCATGCCGTGGCGGTCGAGCTGGACGCCAGGATGATCGGTGTCAGCGTCAGATCGGAAGTTGTGAGCGCCAGGGCGGGGCTCGGAAGCGTCTCCTCGACGATATCGATGAAGTAGGAGCCGGCCGTCAGTCCGGTGAAAAGGTAATTGCCGTTGATGTCGGTGAGGGTCGACGCCACGAGCGTATCGCCCAGCCCGAACGACCCGTTGCCGTCGGTGTCCGTGTACAGCCGGACCACCACGCCGGCGATTCCGTCATCGCCAGCATCCCTCGTCCCATTGCCGTTCGCGTCGTAGAAGACGAGGTCGCCGATGCTGGCGCCGTTGACGTCGGGATCGGCAGTCGGGGTGACGTTAGTCGGGAAGTCGGGGTCGGAGGTGTCGATCTTGACGATATAGCTGCCGGCGGGAAGGTTCTCGAAGAGATAGCTTCCTGAAGCGTCTGTCACATCCGTATACAGGAGGGTGTCGACACCGTCGTCAATGTATCCATCCCGGTCGACGTCCTGGTAGAGCCAGACTGTGACATTGGGAATGCCATCTTCATTGGCGTCCTGGATGCCATTGCCGTTGAAGTCGTAGTAAAGGCGGTCGCCGATCGCCGAGTTGTCAATCTGCTTGTAGCCGAAGTCGTGGGAGCCGGAGATCTGGCCCGCGGCCAGCGTGATCGGAATCCTGTTGTCGAGGCTGCTCGTGCCGCCCGTCGACTCGACGGTTTCGATCCATGTCTTGTTCAGAAGCGTCGGCGGGATGACGGCGATCGTGTAGTCGCCGGCGGCGAGGCCGCTGAACCAGTAGTTTCCATTCGTATCAGTGATCGTCGTGCCGACCAGGGTGTTGGAGCTGTTGTAGAGCTGGACTGTGAACCCGCTCAGCCCGGTTTCGCCGAAATCGCGCGTGGCATCGCCGTCGACATCCCACCAGATGTTCCCGTATGCGATCGCGTTCGTAATGAAGTAGCCGAAGTTGACGCCGTTGATGATCTCTTCGTTCCCGCCGACGAGCTGAAGGGCCCCGAGATTCACCGTGGGACTGCCCCAGGTGTTGTTGCACGTGCCCCCGGCGCAGATCCCGTTCGTGCCGTTTGCCGTAAACGTATTCCCCGAGACCAAAGTCGTGTTCTGTACGTCGTTCGGCTCGGCGGTCTGGGTGCCATTAAAGGGGGAGGTGTTTCCTGACCCCGGCACACCGTCAGTGTTCCCGACCTCGACGAGGTAATAGCCGGTGCGGAGGCCGATGAACTCGTAGTTTCCGCTGGCGTCGGTCACGGTGTCCGCGACAGCGACCCAGCTTCCATTCTGGCTGGCGCTGCATGCCTGGTTGGTGGTCGAGGCCATCGTACCGTCGGCTTTCAGACACGCCCAGAGGGTGACGCTGACGTTCGGCAAACGCGGCTCGGAGCCTGGGGAATCGATCGGCCAGCCATTCTGCGGGGCCAGATCCCTCCAGATCGAGCCTCGGATCTCGCTCGCTCCTTCGATGTTGACCGGAACGCTGCTGCTGTCATCGTTCGCCTCACGGCCGTCGAGGTACTCCACATGCTTACCGTCGAACGCCGTTGTCGCCCAGTTGCAGGCGATGCCCGGCGCCGGAGGTGAGCTGCCGGCGCAGTTGCCGGTAACGGTACCGGTGATGTTCCGCGCCTTCATGGTGACCAGAACGAACTCTGTGCTGCCGGCGAGAATCGGACCAACGTTGTCCCATTTCAGGAAACCGACGGAACCAGCAACCGTCGCGGAGGTCGGCGGAGGAGTCGCAGAAACGAACTCCATCCTCGTGTTGTCGTAGCTGTCCTGGAGGGGCACCGGGCTGAGCGTGGTCGACGCCCCGGCGATGCAGTCCTGGTCTGTGGTGATCCGGAGCCCGATCGCATCGAGGAAGAAGGTCTTGAAATCGGCGTTCGCCGTTTTCCCCGGATTCACCTCGGTCGTGACCGCGGCCACGTCGCTCCAGCTCCAGGAGCCTCCCCCCGGCCGGACGCCGGTGATGTTCCAGCTGATTGCGCTGTTCGGATCGAGGTCCGCGGGTTGGCCGATATAGCTGTCGATCAATGCCGTACTGAGGGTCGTTGAATTGCTGAGGTTCGTCCGGTAGACCGTCAACGTCAGATTGTCGTCGGTCAGCGGGGCGTTGAAGTAGCCGAAGTAAAGCGCCTCCACTCGCGTGATGTTGCCTGGCTGTGGCGCGAGGGTGAACCCGGTTCCCTGGATGTATCGGTTACCGCCGTTTTGAACGACCGCGGAGGCAACCGTGCGGTTCGGCCCGTCCCATGCGTTCGCGGGTGCTGTGAAGTCCCTGTTGCCGTTGGTGGGGCCATTCGTCCCGGTCGGTGCCCAGACCGTGTACTGGCAACCCGTCGGTCCCTGTCGCCCGGCGGCGGGCAGGCGATTCTCGAGAGCGATGGTGTAGGTGAACGTGCTCCCCTCGAGAACAGTCGGGCTCGAGACTCTCTTCGTCACCCGCAACGGCGGCGCATAGCCGAAGTCGACGCCGGCCAGGTTCTGCGCCGCGGCATTGTTTCCGTCCAGGTCGATGTTGACTGCGAGGGTCGTGGTCAGCAGGCTTTCATTCAGCTTCAGGACGCCCTGATCGGTAGTCAGCGGCAGATTGGGATCGTACGTCGTGGAGCCCCAGCCGTTCGTTCCGAAGAAGGTGTCTGTTGCTGCGTTGTTGATTCCGTCGGAAGTGTCGCCGTCGTACTTCTTTACCGCCACGAGGTAAGGGCCGTCAGGAAGCTGGCTGAAGCCGTAGGTGCCGTCCGCGCCTGTCGTCGTCTGCCCGAACACGATGTCGTCGTCATCGAGCAGGCCGTCGCCATTCGCGTCGTAATAAAGAACGACGACTACTCCGGCGCCAATGCCGGTTTCCGTTCCGTCAAACGTTCCGTTGCCGAAGATGCCGCCGACGCCGGTGCCGTTATCGCGGAACACGCGTCCACTCAGGGTGTTGTTTCCGAGGATGACGGTGCAGTCCGTCGCGGTGGTCGACGATGATCCCCCGCCGAAGCCCAGCTGCGCCGTGTTGCAGACGATCGGGCCGACTGTTGGAAGCACGGTGACCTGGAAATTCAAGGTCACACTCTTGCCGGGTGGCAGAGAGGTCTCGACCGTACGGAGCAACCCTCCGCCCGGTGGCACGCAGGCGGCCGAGTTGTGACCGCCGTCTGTCTGCATCGTCGTCAGCAGGATCCACTGGATGTCGGTCACTCCGGAGAGCGGCTCCGTGAGCGTCCAGGTCGCGCCGCTGTTGGTCGAGTACATCAGCACGAATCGCGAACTGGTGATGTTGTAGTTGATCGTGCAGGCGTCTACGTTGCCCTCGTTGTCCGTGTAGTACTGCGTATACGATCCGCCGCCCGCGGGCTCGATCAGATTGTTGGTGGGATTGTCGTCAGCGGAGCCGGAGATGAAGCTCGTTCCTGCCGGGATCGTCTCGCGGAAGACCATCGGGACGCCGACATCGGGCGCGCCGAGAGGAACGTTGGTCGTGTTGGTCGCGCCGAGTGTGTAGGTGAGTGTGCTGCCGACGGTGGTCGATGTAAGGCCGTCCGTCTTCGTGAAGTTCAGATTCGTGTCGAACTCACCGCTGGTGAGCATGCTCGAGAAACCGAAGTCGGCGCTGAACTTCTCGTTGTCGAATCCGGACGCCGCCTCCTGATACGGGGTCATCGCGGCGCTGCAACCGCTGTCGGTCGCAACGAACTGGTAATAAACGAGTCCAACCACACCCGTGTTGTCAGGGATGTTCTCGAAGTAAAGCTGGTTGCTGAAGGGGATCAGCAGTTCCCCTCCGCCTTTCAGTTTCACGATGATGAGCCCGTAGGCGTTGATCAGCCTGAAGCAGCCGGCATCGAATTGCGCCGCATCGCCGACAGGCTGCAGCCACGCGTTCTGATCGGGGATGAGGTCTCCGTTGTTGTCGAATCCATGGTTGACGTTCCCCACGTCATACCAGATCCCCTGCGAAGTGATGACCCGTTGACCGGGGTAAACGACGCTCGTATCGGTGAGCGGTTGGCCGTCGGGGCCGAGGGTTCCCCAGCCGAGTACGGACTGGATCGCTGCAAGATATGCGTCTGGAACCTTCGAGTCCGTGTTGGGCCAGATCTTGTTCGCCGCGGCCGAGATCTCGTTGCGCATCGTGAGGCTGCGACGCTGCGATACGGTGGGCTGTGCGATGGCGGTCGAGGTGGTGGCCCAGATGTCGTAGTTCAACGACAGGTCGTCGTCAGGTTTGACCCCGCCCGTAATGCTCACCTCGCAGGGAGGCGTGTCCCGCTCGCCGCCTACGTTGACGCACTGCGGATAAGTGATCAGCCAGTACTGAATTCTGCACTGCCCCGGCTCGAGGTCACCGATGTAGCGGGTCGCATTCGGAAGCCCTGTGGTTCCGGACTCCAGCGTTAGAGAGTACGTTCCGGTGTTCGTCAGGTGGGTTCTGGGATCGCCGGCGGAATTGAAGACGGGGAAGAGCCCTGGTGTCGAACCGATCCCATTCTTGTAGTCCCCCGTGTAGGCGATGACATTCTGGAGCGGAGCGTTGCCGATGTTGCAGACGTTGGCCCCGATGTACGCCGCCGATGGCCCATACGTCGACGGCGACGTGACGTTCGAGTCGACAACGAGGTTGTACCCGTTCACGATCTCGACACGTAGAGCGCCCTGAGCGTAGGCCGAACTGGTGAGCAGTAAAGATAAAATTCCTATGCCGAGGGCAACCGTCGCGCGTGTGACGGCAGTCGAATGACCGTGCATGTACTTGACTCCTGCTGAAGGTAGAAACGGACCCGACGAAAATTATACACGGTTAACGCCCGGTTCGAGGCTCCAGATAAGTTTACCTCGCAGGAGGTAGAAGGCGTTCGGGCCAGAAAGGGCTGGCTCCCGGCGAGCTGTGGGAATTGAAGGGCGCAGACCAAAGCCTGCGCCCTCGGGATGCCGTCTCAGTTCTGCGGCTGGTTCTTCACCCACCGGTCCATCCAGTCGAGGACCGTCTCATACCAGAGGATCGAGTTCGAAGGACGGAGAATCCAGTGATTCTCGTCCGGGAAGTACAGCAGCCGGCTCGGCACATTCTGTCGCTGAAGCGCGGTGAACGTCGCCAGTCCCTGCGTGTCGACGACCCGATAGTCAAGGGCTCCGTGAATCACGAGGGTAGGTGTTTTCCACCGGTCGACCAGATTCATCGGGCTGTGTTTCGTGTAGCCCTCCGCTTTCGGCCAGGGGACGCCACCGTGTTCCCACTCCGGGAACCAGAGCTCCTCGGTCATGTAGTAGGCGCTCTGCTCGTCGAGATTGCCGCTGTGGACAACGTGTGCGCGGAAGCGGTCAGGCCACATTCCGGCAATCCAGTTCACCATGTAGCCGCCGTACGATCCGCCGAGGGCAGCAACGCGGTCGCCGTCGAGCCACGGGTAGCGGGCGAGCGCAGCCGCCAGCCCCTTCTGCAGGTCCTCGAGCGGTGCACCGCCCCAATCGTTGCTGATCGCGTCGGTGAACGCCTGCCCATAACCGGTCGAGCCATGAAAATCGATCATGACCGATGCGTAGCCGGCACCGCCCCACACCTGAGGATTCCAACGGTAGTGAAAGTCGTTGCCGAACGAGCCCTGGGGGCCGCCGTGGATTAGAAAGGCAATCGGGTACTTGCGTCCTGCTTCGAATCCGGCTGGTTTCACCACCCAGCCATAGACCGTCGCGTCGTTTGCTCCCTTGAAGGTGAACTGTTCGGGTTCGCCGACCGCGAGGCGTGCCATGGCGTCACGGTTCGGATCTGCCAGCAGGCGTCGATCGCTTCCGTCGAGCTTCGACGAGAAGAGCTGGGCGGGCGAACGGAGGTGAGACATCGCGAAGACCATGCGGTCGCGTGCCGGGGCAAAGCCGGCAATGCGTCCCTGTTCGACGACGGTTCGAACGCGACCCGAGGCTACGTCGATCGCGAAAAGGGAGACATGCCCAAGGTTTTGTGCATCTGCCCAGATGGTGCGGGAGTCGGGTGACCAGGCGAGATGGGAAGGCGAGCGATCCCACGACGGAGCGATCTCTCTCGGTTCGCCGTCGGGCCAGCGCTGAACCATGACACGCCAGCGATCAGCTTCGAACCCGGCTCGCTCCATCGCGGTCCAGGCGAGCCAGTTGCCATCGGGAGAGAAGAGCGGCTGGCTGTCCCACGCCGGATTGGCTGCCGTCAGCCTGCGAGGGGCCACTGAGGCGTCGACCGGGGCGAGCCAGAGGTCGTAATTCGTCGACCACGCCTCTTCGCGCCCTTCGTCTTTCGCGGTGAAGATGATGGAACGGCCGTCAGGGGTGAAGGTGTACTCCTCGCTGCCGCCCCAGGGACGCGAAGGCGCGTCAGCGTCCATCTGGCGCATGACGTCCACTGCAGCGCCGCCGGAAGCGGGCATCACGAAGACATGAGCACGGGTTCCGTCGAGCCATGTGTCCCAATGACGCACCATCAGCTGGTCGTAGATTTTTCCCGAAGCCTTGCGTGCCGCGGTGTCCGCAAGGCGCTTTGCAGTGTCAGCCGGCGAGCTTCCGGGAAAGACGTTCATAGCGAGTGCGATCTGTTTTCCGTCGCGGGAGAGCGTGAATGAGCTCACCGAGCGCGGGAGGCGCGTGACCTGCGTCGCCTCGCCGCCATCGACCGGAATCCGCCAGATCTGCGACGAGCCTTCTCGTGAGGAGAGGAAATAGATCAGCCGTCCATCAGGCGACCATCGTGGACTCGAGTCGTTCGCTGAATGAGACGTGAGCTGCCGCGGCTCGCCCGTGCCGTCAGTCCTTGCCATCCAGAGATCGGTGCGTCCACGATCTGCTTCCATATCGGTCGACCGGAGGACGTAGATCACTCGACTGCCGTCGGGGGAAACCTGCGGATCCGAAAGTCGCTGCAGCGTGACGAGATCGTTGATGGTGAAGGGGCGGGCGGCTGGTGACTGGGCCGCGAGCGGCAAGGCAAGAGCGAGAGCGAGAGCGAGAGCGCGTACGTGCATGGATCCTCCGAGGACGGATTCTATGCTGAGGAGAGGGGGGAGGGAGGGCCGAGGGCCGAGGGCCGAGCGGAGAGGGCCCAAGGTGGGGAGGCCCTGAGCCCTCAAGCCCCCGGCCCTCACCCCTCGGCCCTCACCCCTCATCTGATATCTTCCCGCGTCATGAACAAAGTCATCGCATCCGCGGATGAAGCGGTGAAGGATGTGTTCGAAGGGGCGACGCTCGTCGTCGGTGGTTTCGGCCTCTGCGGAATCCCCGAGAACCTCATCAAAGCGCTGGTCACCAGGCGAGTCGGAGGACTGACCTGCGTTTCGAACAATGCAGGCGTGGACGACTGGGGACTAGGGCTGCTGCTGCAGACACGCCAGATCCGGAAGATGGTCTCCTCTTACGTCGGCGAGAACGCGGAGTTCGAACGCCAGTTCCTCGCCGGTGAGCTCGAGGTGGAGTTTGCTCCGCAGGGGACGCTGGCTGAACGGATGCGTGCGGGAGGAGCCGGTATCCCGGCGTTCTTCACTCCCGCGGGCTACGGGACAGTAGTAGCCGAGGGGAAAGAGACGCGCGAGTTCGATGGGCGGATGTTCGTGATGGAGCGGGGGATCGTCGGCGATTTTTCGATGGTCGCTGCCTGGAAAGGTGACCGGCTCGGAAACCTCGTCTATCGCAAGAGCGCACGGAACTTCAATCCTATGGCCGCGACGGCCGGGAAGATCTGCATCGCCGAGGTGGAGGAACTCGTCGAGCCGGGCGAGCTCGATCCCGATACCGTCCACACGCCCGGCATCTTCGTCCATCGCGTCCTCGTTGCGCCGCGGGTGAAGAGGATCGAGCAGCGCACCGTGAGGAAGGGATAGCCATGCCGCTGACACGAGAACAGATTGTCCGGCGCGCTGCCGCCGAGTTGCGCGACGGCTTCTACGTCAACCTCGGTATCGGAATGCCGACGCTCGTGGCCAACTACATCCCCGAGGGGATGGAGGTCATTCTGCAATCGGAGAATGGGATTTTGGGGCTTGGACCGTTTCCGGCTGAAGAGGAGGTCGACGCCGATCTGATCAACGCCGGAAAGCAGACGGTGACCGTGCTACCCGGAGCGTCGTACTTTTCGAGCGCAGATTCGTTCGCGATGATTCGTGGAGGAAAGGTCGATCTCTCGATCCTCGGGGCAATGCAGGTTTCTGCCCGCGGCGACATTGCGAACTGGATGGTCCCCGGTGCGATGGTGAAAGGGATGGGCGGCGCGATGGATCTGGTCGCCGGCGCACGACGCCTGATCGTCACGATGGAGCATGTGACGAAGAAGGGGGAGAAGAAGATTCTCAATGAGTGCAGTCTCCCGCTCACCGGCGTCGGCTGCGTGAACCGCATCATCACCGACTACTGCGTTCTGGACGTCACGGAAGAGGGGCTGAAGCTGATCGAGCTCGCGCCCGATGTGACGGTCGAGCAGGTGAGGGAGATGACGGAACCGGAGTTGATCGTCGCGCTTTGAGCGGTTGGCGAAGCGAAGCCGAGGGGGTCGCGCGGCTCGCGCGATCGTCGATGGCGGCTCGCCATCGGTTGCGCTCAGGAGAAGGTCGACGACCCGTCGATGGGCCTCTCGGGTCGTCTGCACCTGCAAAGCCCACCGCCGGCCGGAGGCCGGCGGGGATCGCGCGAGCCGCGCGCCCCCCTGGCTACCATCCGGCCGCCTGCCGGCACGTTGACTCGGGGTTTGGGCCCTCAACCGCTCGAACGTGACTCTCGAGCCTTGACCGGCGCGTCATTCGTATCCGGCCGTTTCCACATATCGAGGAACAGCAGGGCGATGCCGACGCAGATCGCCGAGTCGGCGACGTTGAACGCCGGCCAGTGGTGCCGTCCGACGTAGACGTCGAGAAAGTCGACGACGTAGCCCCATCGGAAGCGATCGATCAGGTTGCCGACTGCGCCGCCGAGGATCAGATGGAGGCCCGTCTGCAGCACGCGGTCGCTCAGCGCGGTGCGGAGAGAGTAGACGACGACGAAGAAGAAGACGACGAGCGCGCCACCGGTGAGCAGGAGCGGCACGAGATTCGAGGAGGCGTTCGCGCCGATCCCGAAGGCAGCTCCCGAGTTCCTCACGTGGACGAGTTGAAAAAATCCCGGGATCACCGGGATCGCGTCGTAGAGCGCGATCCGATTGATCACCAGCCACTTGGTCCAGATGTCCAGCAGGATGATCGCCACGGCGATCGTGATGTAGTACGCGCGTCTCAAGAGATCTCCGTATCTATTCGTGCTTGATCAGGACGTGGTGACCAGCCGCTTCTCTTCGATGAGCCGGTCGAGCTCCGTGCGGAGTCTGCCGAGAATTTCCTCGTAGGTGAAGTGTCCGATCGACTCCGGTCCACGTTTGAGATTCACGTAGGTCGGGGCACACCACATGCCGAGATCTGCGTCATCGGTTTCACCGGGACCGTTTACACGGCATCCCATTACGGCAATCGTGATGTCGTGCTGCTTCGCATAGGCGGTCATTTCCCGCACGTTCTGCGCCAGATCGATGAAGGCTTCGTTCTCGACACGCGAGCACGAGGGACAGCTGATGATGTTCAGCCCTTTGTGCTCGAAGCGCGGAACGGAGCGGAAGCGGCCGGCGGCGATGTCGTCGAGAATCTGTCTACCTACGGTGATCTCTTCTCCCTTGCGCTCGAAAGGGAGAGTGAGAGACACGCGGATGGTGTCTCCGATGCCGCGGGTGATGAGCTGTTCGAACGCGATCCGTGTCTTGATGATGCCGTCAGGCGGCATCCCGGCCTCGGTGACGCCGAGATGAAGGGGGACGTCGGGCCGCTTCTCCGCGAACAGGAGATTCGCGTCGATGACATGGTTCGGATCCGAGTCCTTGATCGATACGCAGTACTGGTCGAAACCGATGTCATCGAGCATGACGCAGTGTTCGATTGCCGACTCGACGATCGGGGTGATTGCATCTTCCTTCGCGTACTTTGCTGCCTTGTCGGGATCGACCGAGCCGGCGTTGACGCCGATGCGCATTGCACAACCATGGTCACGCGCGACCGAAACGAGATATCGCAACTTCTCTTTGACCGGCTTTTCGCGCTCCAGGTGGTAGAGATGGCCGGGGTTGTAGCGAAGCTTCTGAACGAGAGGCGCCACCTTCTCGGCGAGACGGTAGTTTTCCTGCAGGTCGATCGAGAGGTTGGCGTTGGGCCTGGCGGCGCGGATCTCGGCCAGGGCAACGACATCCTTCGGGTTGTCGACGGCGATCCGGATGACGTCGGCTCCCGCCTGTTCGAGCAGCTCGACCTGGCGGATCGTCGCGTCGACGTCGACGGTTCGCGTGGCGGTCATCGACTGAACGGCGATCGGATTCGAGCCTCCGATCTTCACATTGCCGATGCGGATTTCGCGTGTCTGGCGGGTGGTCGTCACGCGCCGTCGTAACGCGCGGTAGGCGTAAAGATTCCGGGTGGGGGAGAGAGCGCGGGTTCGGGTGAACGAGCCAGTAAATGGGCGGAGTAGAGATGACAGGAAATCGAAATGCTTCTCAGTCCTGTCATCCCGAACCAGGCACGGCGTGACGCCGAGACTGAGATGATGACAAAGAACGCGCCTGTCATCCCGAGCCGCCGGAGCCCCGGGGGTGGGTGGGCTGGTGTGAGGGGCGGAGGACGGAGAGGGATCCCTTGCCTATGACCCACAAATGCACACGCGCCTGTGTCATCTGGCGGGCGGTGTTCTGCACGTGCATCGCACCACCCAGCCACCCAGATCCCTCGCTACGCTCGGGATGACAGCAAGCCCTGATGATTCTCCGGGGGCGCGAAGACGCACTTCGCGCAGCCCCGCGCGCACTTTCGCGCAGGACGCGCGCACTTCACAGAAGAACTACTCCCACAGTCGCCCTCGCTTCAAATCGGATATCTTTGCGCCATGAGCCGTATCGTCGATCCCTCGCTCCTCGAACGCACCCGGAATCATGCGGTGCAGTTTCTCGAGTCGCTGCCGGACAGACCTGTCGGAGCGCGCGCGACGGGTGAGGAACTGGAGGCTGTGCTACGGGTTCCCCTGCCGGGCGAGGGAGAGGCTCCCGAGAAGGTGATCGATCTGCTGGCTGCTCAGGGAGAGAGGGGGATGAGTGCGAGTCCCGGACCGCGCTATTTCGGCTTCGTGATCGGCGGCACTCTGCCGGTGGCGCTGGCCGCAGACTGGCTGATCAGCACGTGGGATCAGAATCCCGGGATCTTCGTTACGTCGCCGGCGATTGCAGTACTCGAAGATGTCGCACGCCAGTGGTTGCTCGAGCTGTTCGATCTGCCGCGTGAATCGGGGGTCGGCTTCGTGACCGGTTGTCAGATGGCGAACTTCACGGCGCTCGCCGCCGCACGGCACGGCGTGCTTCGGCGGGCCGGATGGGATGTGGAGGCCGACGGCCTCGTGGGAGCCCCGCCGGTCCACCTCATCACCAGTGCAGAGGCACATGTCACGATCGACGTGGCGATGCGCTTTCTCGGCTTCGGAACGCGCGCTCTGCTGCGCGTCGAGAGCGACGAGCAGGGACGAATGCGCCCCGATGCTCTGGCCCGCCTGATGGAGACTCTCGACGGCCCCACCATCATCTGTGCCCAGGCGGGCAACGTGAACACGGGTGCATTCGATCCTCTGCGAGAGATCGCCGCAATCGCCCGGCGGAAGCGAGCCTGGCTGCACGTCGACGGTGCGTTCGGAATCTGGGCGCGCGCAAGCCGCGACAGGCGGCAGCTGGCAGATGGCGCCGAGCTGGCCGACTCCTGGGCGACCGATGCACACAAGTGGCTCAACGTTCCATACGACTGCGGTGTCGTGATCGTGAGGGATGCGGAAGCTCACCGCGCCTCAATGACCTCGAGAGCGGCCTATCTGGTTCAGAGCAACGGCGTGGAGCGCGACGGCGTCGACTGGGGGCCTGAATTCTCTCGCCGCGGCCGGGGAGTTTCCGTTTACGCAGCGCTTCGAAGCCTGGGGCGTCACGGCGTCGAGTCGCTCATCGACAGGAACTGCGCACAGGCCCGCCAGATGGCTTCGATCCTGGCGGAGCACCAGGGTGTCGAGATTCTCACCGACGTCGTGCTGAATCAGGTTCTGGTGCGGTTCGGAGACGATGACGAGCTGACGCGAGCAGTGATCTCGGGTGTACAGGATGAGGGAACCTGCTGGCTGGGTGGAACGATATGGCATGGCCTCGCGGCGATGCGTATCTCGTTCTCGAACTGGGCGACGTCGGAAGAAGATGTACAGCGATCGGGAGCGGCGATTCTTCGCGTGCTCGACCGGCTTACTTCAGTGCGCGTCTGATCTCGTCCACCGCCTCATCGTGACCGACCACGGTGAGCGACTCACCGACCCGTTTACGAATGTCATCGCAGTCGGATCCCGTCAGGATGAGCACGCTGCTGAGATCGTCTCCGACTTCCTCACGCAGGTAGGTGAGCACGCCGAAACCGCTCTGCCGACTGACGTCGGTGTCGATCACGATCGCGTCGTATGCGTGCGCCTCCAGCTTCTCGATCGCATCCCAGCCGTCTGTGGCACGGTCGCAGTTGAACGAGTCTTCGATGCAACGCGCAATAGTCGGAATGTCCTCAACGACGAGAACTCTGCTGTCTCGGCCCATGGTTATCAATCTAACCATTGGAGTCGAGTCAGGCAAGCGCGGCCGTTTCTTATTCGCGGCGTTTCTTATTTCAGAACCCGGGCGACACGCGCGAGGAGGACACTGTTTTTGACCGGCTTACGGATGAAGTCGGCTGCGCCGATCTCGAATGCCTTTACTTCCGGCTCTTCGCCCGGCAGCCCTGACACGAAGATCGTCGGCACGACGATCCCCTTTTCGTGGAGCGCTTCCAGTACCTTGTGGCCGTCGATGAACGGCAGATCGATATCGAGCAACATCAGGTCGACGTGCTCGCGTCCGATCAGCATCAGAGCCTCAGCGCCATCGCGCGCAAGAATGACGTTGTAGCCGGCACTGCGAAGGAGGACATTCGTCAGCTCGCGATTGAGCAGGTTGTCTTCGACGACGAGCACGGACTTGCGGTCGTCACCTCGGGTGGCTGTCGCCGCATTCCGCTGCTTCCTCAACTGGACGATCTGATCGTGAACTGCTTTGGTTTCCGCCTCGGGTTCAGCACCGAGCTCCCTCCGCAGGACTTTGGTCAGTGCGTCGTATTGCTGCAGCGCTTCCAGCAGATGTCCGCTGTCCATGTAGAGCCGCATGATCGTTCGTACGAGCGGCTCCTGGAGGGGATCGATCCTCAGCGAGCGATGGCCCGCAGCAATCGCCTCATCGATCGCTCCGCTCCTCGACAGCTGTTCGACGAGTTGCGAGTGAGTTTTCAACGAGAGCCGGTGCAGGCGGTCGCGCTCGGCCGTGACCCACAGATCGAACTTCTCTTCGTCGAGCTGAAACCCTTCCAGGAAATCGCCCTGATAGAGCCGTGTTGCGCGATCGAACGCCTCCATCGTGCCGAGCGCCACGAGAGTCTCGAACTCGACCGTGTCGGCGTGGACCAGAGAACCCTCGAGCGACAGAAAGTCGCCTTCCTCGATGAGGATCTTTCGTTCGGAGATTTGCGCGAGATCCTTTCTCAGCGTCGAGAGGGTCTGGCGCAGACTCTGGCGCGCCTGATCGGGTCCCGTACTGCTCCAGAGGAGCCCCGCAAGCTTGTCTCTGGACACCGGCTGGCCGCCCCGCGTGCTGAGGTAGGCGAGCAATGCCTGCGACTTTCTGGCCGAGATCGGGAGCAGGTCTCCTGTCTCCGATCGGAGGCTGAAATCTCCGAGCATCTCGAACCGCAGGACTGACATAGGACCACGATTATGTCACGCGAGGCGGAATCAGCCGCGTGCGCCGGCGGTGGCCAGGCCGACGCACTCTTCACCGAGGAACTCGGCAATCTCAGGCAGCCGGGCTTCCACGTCGCTCTCTCCGAGCTCGATGAGGCGTCGGGAGTAGTGCGGTTCGAACATCAGTACCGAGGCGATATCGGGGGAGGCGGTTTCCTTGACCCCGATGGCCCGGAGTACGACCTTCATGCGCGCCGGCAGATACTCTTCGTACTCGCCGGCGAGCTTGCCGAGGTCGATCGAGGGGCGGAGGACGAGCAGGTCGATCGGTTTGAGTCCGTTGCGCTCCTCCGGCTGTGTCTTGCGCAGCAACTCGTTCATCCGCTCCATGCGAGCGACGTCTTCATCGACGGCATCGAGGAAGATTGCGTTGACCAGCTGGCTGAGAATCTGCGCGGTCGGAGGATAGCTGGTCATCACCCTTGGCGGCTCAGGATCGACGGACTGCTGGTGACCGGTCGACATGGCGAGAATGCGGTGGGCTCCGAGATGAACGGCAGCCGACAAGGGCGCCCCAAGACGGATCCCGCCATCGCCATGCCAGGAGTTGCCGATGCGCACCGCCGGGAAAACGAAGGGGAGTGCGGAGGACGCGAGCACATGCTCGACGGTGAATTGCGTCATCTCCACGCGACGGTTCAGCCCATCGTATTCGTCGAAGTTTCTTCCCTGAACCCAGCGCACGCTCTGTCCGGTCGAGTAGTCGAGTGTCATGAGTGCGACGGCGTTCAGCTCTCCCGCTCGAATGTTCGCCTCGATTCCGCGGATCGGCCGTCCTGGCGCGGCACGGAACACCTGACAAAGCAGGTCATGCAGTGGAGTCGTATCCACCAGTGCGCGGGGAGTCGCACTGGTCCACCTGCTTTTCCTCGCGAGGATGGACGCGAGCGCTGAGCGAAAGGGAAGCAGGATCTTCCAGTCGAAGCGATAGATGGAACTGCCGTTCAGCTCACTCCACATTCGCTCGAGTTCCGCTGCCTTCTGGGGCAGATCTCCCTGGCCGGCAGCCAGGTAGATGGCGTTGATCGCGCCTGCCGACACACCGGTGATGATCTTGAATCGGATGTGTGGAAAGTGGGTAGCGATTCCCTTCAGAAGGCCGGCCTGGTAGGCGGCGCGGGCACCACCGCCGGTGAGCATGACCGCGAGTTCCCGGCTCTCTTCCTCGCGGTAGCTGGTGGCTGGCAGAGCACCCATGGTCAGCCGTATTGCATTTGGTCTGCCAGACGCATCCGCCTGCTTCGTGAGCGAGACCTGGCAATGACCTCTGATTCTCGATCGTCAGATCGCCGATAACCGGAATGTTGCTGGAGAGCTGAAGCTCGAAGCGGCGACGTAGAATGGAGCGAAACGCAGTTCAGTTATCGGATTGCCATGACTTTCATTCAACCTCTCGATACCGATTCGAAAACGAGGCCCCGTATCTCACGCGAGCTCGACCCCGTCGAGGTTCGTATCCTCGGTGCGCTGATGGAGAAACAACTCGCGACCCCCGAGTACTACCCGCTGACTCTCAACGCTCTCGTTGCCGCTTGTAACCAGAAGTCCAACCGCGAGCCGGTAATGGATCTTGGTGACGACGAGGTCGAAGGTGCGCTGGCACGACTACAGGACGAGAAGCTCGTCTGGCGTGTCATGGGTGGCCGTGCCGTCCGGTTCGACCACAATCTCGACAGTCGCTGGCACATCGACAAGCGCGAAAAGGCGCTGCTCACGATGCTCTTCCTCCGCGGCGCTCAGACGAGCGGTGAGCTGCGAGGGCGCAGCGATCGGCTGCAGAACTTCGAGTCGGTCACCGAGGTCGAGGAGACCCTGCGGGACATGGCGGGCCACAGCGAGCCGCTGGTGCAGCAGCTTGCGAAGAGACCGGGTCAGAAGGAAGAACGTTGGATTCATACCGTCGGAGGTGTCTGGGAGGAGCCGGTGCCCCAGCGGCACGAATCCGAGGTCCGATCGGGAGGGGAACCACTTTCCGTTCGCGTCCAGCGTCTCGAAGCAGAAGTCGAAGTGCTGAAGGCGGAGCTTCACGAACTGAAGTCGAAGCTGGGGGAGTGAGCGGGGCTCTTGGGGGTCGCGCGGCTCGCGCGATCGCCGATGGCGGCTCGCCATCGGTGGCGCTCAGGAGAAGGTCGACGACCCGTCGATGGACGTCACGGAAGGCAATTCACTCGTGGGTCGTCTGCACCTGCAAAGCCCACCGCCGGCCAGCGGCCGGCGGGGATCGCGCGAGCCGCGCGACCCCCATGGACCGCCGCGGACCCTACGCCCGCAACGTCACCCGCTCGCCAAATCGCGCGGTGACGCTCGCCATCATCGCTTCGGTCGCCGCATTGATGGTCTCGCCGGTGAGAGCCTCGTCCGAGAGGTATTCGATCTCGAACGTGATCGCTCTGGCACGATTCGGGTCGTTCGGAATCTCGTAGACATCGACTACGCGGATCTCTCGTAGAAACGCCGGCGCGCTCTCCTGCAGTGCGCTCCGCACCGCATCGGCCGTGACGCCGGACGGGATCGCATAGGCCACGTTCCTGATGACTGGCTGGCGTGAGGGAGGCTCGACGAACGTCCTTGGTAGAGGTTCGGCGAACAGCGCTGCCGTCCGGATCTCCAGGTAGACGGGCCGCTGTCGCTTGATGTCGAAGCGCTGCATGATCGACGGATGGACCTCGCCCAGAATCCCGATGAGCTCTTTGCCGAGGTAGACACCAGCGCGCCGTCCAGGATGGAGGAAGGATTCGATTGCATAGCCCTCTGAGGAGCCGGTGCGGAGATCGAGGCGCAACTCGAAGCGCAATTGCTCGATGATCCCCTTGAGGAAAATTGCGTCAGCCGGCCGTCCTTTGTCTCCCCACGCCGGACCGCGATCGCGACCGTTGGCAAGGGCCCACAGAATTGCCTCTTCGCGGCAGACGCCGTTTTCCGCGGCTGCGTCCGGAAGAAAGACTCGAGCCCACTCGAACATCTTCACTGCGGCGTTCTTCAAATTGACGTTCGTCGCGAGCGCGTCGAGAGCTTGCGCGAGTGTGTTGTTGCGGAGCAGCGAGTAGTCTTTCTCGATCGAGTTCTGCGTCTCAACGTGATCCCAAAGCGGATCGCTTTCGGACAGTCCCAGTCGCTCGCGGGTCTTCCGCGAATAGAAGCTGTCGGTGAAGATCTCGTAGAACCCCTCGCCGACGAGCACCTCGCTGACACGTGCGATCACCGACTCCTCGTGAGACGGAAGCGCACCCATGCTGACGTGGGGCAGCGAGACGGCGGTGACGTTGTAGCCGAGGCTCTTGAGAATCTCCTCGGCGATGTCGGCGCTGAAGTGGACATCCCACAGCCGATGAGGAGGAACGATGACCCGGAGTGAGGCCGGCGCCGATGCCCGGTCCCCCATATCGACGGCGAAGCCGTACCTGGTCAACCGGTTGACTATGTCGTGTGCGCCGAGCTTTGCCCCGACGAACCTGCTTGTTTCGGCAACATCGATCTCGATCGTCCGCCGTGGGTCTTCCCACGTGCCCGCTTTGTACGCCGCTCCGACGCTGTAGCCACAATGCTTCTCGAGCAGGTGGGCGACGCGACCGGATCCAACGAGCGGAAGGGTCGGATCGCCGCCGCGCATAAATCGAGCGGCCGCATCGGTCGCCTGATTGAGCTGCCGGCTGGCGAGGCGGACTGCGACGGGGTCGAAGCAGGCGGATTCCAGCACGATGCGACGCGTCCGCTCGGTGACGGCGGACTCGACGCAGCCGATCACTCCGGCGATCCCGAGAATCTTCGAGCTGTCGGCGATGACGAGTGTTCCCTCGGGGATCTCGACGGCAGCCTCAGTGAAGAGCATCCACGCCTGCTCTCCCTTCCGCGAAGTGCGAATGACGATCGCGCCGTCGATCGTATCGGCGTCGAACGCATGCGTAGGCTGGCCCAGTTCCAGATTGGTGATGTTTGATGCATCCACCGCAGCGAGTGTCGAGTGCATGTCGGCGGCGAGCATGGGGGCGAGAACCTCGGGTGGAAGAGGTTTCTCTTCGTCACCGCGACTCAGCTCCGTCAGCGTGTAGACGAGACAGAGCGGCGTTTCGATCCTGATCCGGGCGTCGTCCGCTGGGAGCGCATCAAGCGAGCGAACCTGCGGACGGTCAAGTGCAGCACCCGTTCGGCCGCTGACCTCCCGCGCAATTCCTTCGTAGCAATAGTGGTCGCCGCGATTCGCGAGCAGTTCCACGTTGAAGACGGTACCGAGTGCGGTCTGCTCGACGGTCTTGACCTCGATGCCGATGTCGTCGATCAGCTCGCGACACTCACGAGTGTCTTCCGGCAGCTCGATGTGGTTGCGGAGATGTTCGAGGAGGATCTTCACAGGCCCCCCTTCCTGATCGTGCGGTGGACCCGCAGATCCTGTTCATAAAGCGGCTTGATGGCCTTGATGCCGGCTGCCTGGGCGGCGATCCGGCTGATCCCGAGGCCGAAGGCGATGCCGCTCAGCTTCGTGTGGTCGTAGCCGAATTCGATGAAGACTTTGGGGTGGACCATGCCGGCACCGAGGATGGTGACCCATCCGCCGCCACCACACGCGCGGCAGTCGCCGTCATTGCCGCGACAGACGGCGCACTCGATGTCCATCCCGACGGAGGGCTCGGTGTAGGGGTAGTACTTCGGTTTGAACCGGAAGCGATGCTCGGCTCCGTAGACGGAACGTGCGATCTCGAGCAGGGTTCCTTTCAGATCGCCGAAGGTGAGTCCTTCCTCGATCCAGATCCCTTCGAACTGGTGGAACATCGCGAGATGCGTCGCATCGACCGCCTCGTTGCGATAGGTGCGCCCCGGTGAGACGACCTTGATCGGCAGGGGAGGTCGGGTTTCGAGCACCCGGGCCTGAACGGTCGTCGTGTGAGAGCGCAGGAGCAGCCCATTGGGGAGCCAGAAGGTGTCCTGCATGTCACGCGCGGGATGGTTCTCCGGGATGTTGAGCGCGTCGAAGTTGTAGTACGGCGTGTCGACCTCGGGACCCTCTGCCAGCACGAATCCGAGGCGTCGCATGACGTCCATGCAGGTGTTCTGAACCTCGGTCAGCGGATGGATTGCGCCGCGTTCCTGTGCGATACCTGGCAGCGTGAGATCCTGCCACTCGGCCTCCACCTGCTTGGCAACCGCAGCGGCGGCGATCGTTTCGAGCGCCTCGTCGAGCTCGCGCTCGATGGCCTGCTGTGCGTCGTTGACCGCTTTCGCAAACCGCGGACGGTCGTCGGCGGGCATTGCGCCCAGCGATTTGAGCGCCGTTTTTACGTAGCTTTTCTTTCCGAGGTAGCGCGTGCGCAGCTCCTGCACCGCTTCCGGGCTGCCGGCCGTGGCCAGTTCGTTCCTGAAAGTCTCGAGTGTCTCGTCGATCATGAGTATCTGGTATCCGTCGCGTGAAATATCGCATCCCCGACGCCGCGATCGGAGATCGATCGTCAACCGGCTTCTTCGTCAGTGGCCGGCTTCAGCAGCGGGAACCATACGACGTCGCGAAGGTTCGGTGCATCCGTCAGCAGTGCGACGAGACGATCGATGCCCATTCCCCATCCGGAGATCGGCGGCATGCCGAATTCCATGGCGGTCAGGTAGTCCTCGTCGACCGGCATTGCCTCGTCGTCGCCGGCTGTCCGCAGCGCTGCCTGCTCTTCGAAACGCTGCCGCTGATCGAGCGGATCGACCAGCTCGGAGTAAGCATTGATGATTTCCCAGGTGTCGACCACGAGCTGGAAGCGGTCGACGGCGTTGGTGTTCTCGTCGTTCCGCCGGGCGAGAGGCGAGAGATCGACCGGATGGCCGACGATGAAGGTCGGCTGGATGAGATTGGGACGAGCCGTCCTCTTATAAAGCTGATCGATCAGGCTTCCCCGACCGGCTGCAGGGTTGTCGAGCTCGACCCCCTTGTCCATGATGGCTGTCCGAAGCGATGCGGCGTCGGGGTGTGCGTCGATGTCGATCCCGCTGTACTCGAGGATGACATCGCGCAACCGGCGCCGCGGCCAGGCCCCGGAGAAGTCGAGCGTCCGTTCTCCCCGCACCACCTGCAGCGATCCCATGGCCTCGGTAATCGCGTGACGGAGCAGGTCTTCCGTGAAACTCATGTTGTCCTCGTAGTTCCAGTACGCCGCGTAGAACTCGAGCATCGTGAATTCCTGCAGATGCGATGCGGCGAGACCTTCGTTCCGGAAGCAGCGCGCAAACTCGTAGACGCGGTCGTAGCCGCCGACGATGAGTCGCTTGAGGTAGGTCTCCGGAGCGATACGCAGCACCAGTTCGATATCGAGCGCGTTGTGGTGCGTGTAGAAAGGACGCGCCAGAGCCCCTGACTGCTGCGAGTTGAGAATCGGAGTCTCGACCTCGATGAAACTGCTCCGGTCGAGGAACTCGCGAAGTGCGGTGACGGCTCTGGCTCGCACACGGAACCGGTTGCGTGTCTCCTCGTTCGAGACGAGGTCGAGGTAACGCTTGCGCCAGTTCAGTTCCACGTCCTTGACGCCCTGGTACTTGTTGGGTGGCGGCTGAAGCGTCTTGCCAAGGAACACCCAGTCGTGGACGCGGATCGTCAGTTCGCCTTTATCGGTGAAGTACATCTCGCCTTCGACTCCGATGAAGTCCCACCGATCGATCGCCTTCGTGAAGAGCTGGTACCTTGCTTTGCTGCGCTCCGGATCGGCGTCGAGCTCGTCGCGAAGGAGGGCGATCTGAATGTGCCCCTCGAAGTCCTCGAGCGTGCCGAACGTCAGTTTGCCGAATCTCCTGATCTGACCGAGCCGGCCCGCGGCGCGTACCTTTGTTCCGGGTTCGAGCGACATCGTCTCGCGGAGGGTATGTGTCCGCTCGAAGCGGTCGGGATGAACCTGAATGCCTTCGCGTTCGAGAAGCTCGCGTTTTTCGATCCGGACGTCCCGGAGAGACTGTTGTTCCATGCGGAGCGGGAGAATAGCATTGCCGCGATGACGAACGACATTCGTGCACACTTTCCGGCCCTTCAGCGCGTCCATAACGATCTGCCGGTGGCCTACTTCGATGCACCGGGCGGTACGCAGGTACCGCTCGAAGTCACCAATGCGATGGCTGGCTACATGCTCCATCACAACGCAAACACGCACTGGCCCTACCCGACGAGCGAAGAGACTGACGAGATCATTTCGGCCGCGCGGCAGGCCGTGGCTGACCTTCTGAACGCCGACCCGCGTGAGATCGCCTTCGGCGCGAACATGACGACGCTGACGTTTCATCTCGCCCGCGCCCTGGGGCGAACATGGGCCGAAGGCGACGAAGTCATCGTGACCGAGCTCGACCATCACGCCAACATCGCTCCGTGGCGCGCGCTCGAGATCGATCGAGGCATCGTCGTCAGGACGGCGCGGATGATCCCCGAGACTTCGCAGATCGACTACGAGCATCTCGCCGGTCTGGTCTCCGGAAGGACGAAGCTGATCGCCGTCGGTGGAGCGTCGAACGCCACCGGGACCATCAACGATCTGGCGCGCGTCTCGGCGATTGCCAGGTCAGCGGGAGCGTTGATGTTCGTCGACGCGGTTCATCTCGTTCCTCACGCGCTCGTCGATGTTCGCGCCCTCGGCTGCGACTTCCTCGCCTGCTCTGCTTACAAGTTCTACGGGCCGCATATCGGCATGCTGTACGCCCGGCACGAACTTCTCGACTCGCTGCCTTTTCCGAAACTGGCGCCGGCGCCCGACCGCGCTCCAGAGCGGGCGGAGACCGGAACACAGAACCACGAAGGCATCGCCGGCACTCTGGCGACGATCGATTTCATGGCATCGCTCGGAGAGAAGGGCTCGCGACGCGAACGCCTCGGGTACTTCTATGACGTGACCCACAGCGAAGGCATGCGACTCGCCCGGCTGTTCCACGAAGCACTATCGGCAATGCCGCGCGTGCGCCTGTACGGCCCCGAGCCGTCACAGCCGAGGACGCCGACGATCTCGTTCACGATTGCGGGCCTCGACTGTGACGATCTGGCCCGGCAGCTCGCCTCACAGGCTCTGTTTGCGAGCAGCGGTGACTTTTACGCCTCTTCAGTCTGCGGGCGCTTCGGGGTAGACAGCTTGCTGCGGGTCGGTTTCGCGTGTTACACAAGCGAGCAGGAGGTCGAAAGGCTGATCGAGGCGGTCGGCAGGATGTGACATGCGACACCACGTCATGTGACTGGTTTCCCTGCGGCGCCGACGATCTCCATTTACAAATACACCATGACCAAACGGCCGAAATCCCCACCGCCCAATCAGAAGAAGACGACCACGGTTGTCGCAGTCGCCACGTTTCTCGGTTTCTCGCTCATCGCGATCGTTGCGTGGGCGCTGACCCGGCCAGCCGCGCCGGCTGCGCCCGCCACTCAAGCCGCTACCGCGGCGCCGACGGGGCACGAAGGTCACGATCACCCGCAATTCGAGACGATTACAGCGGCCGAGCTCAAAGCAGGTCTCGATCGCAACGAAATCGTCGTGATCGATGTGCGCTCCATCGAGCAGTACAAGGCTTCCCACATCCCCGGCTCACTTCACATCCCGGTCCCGCGAGTCGAGGGAGAGATCCCGTACATGCCGAAGGACAAGACGTTCGTCACCTACTGCACCTGCCCGGCCGAAGAGTCGAGTGGTGACGCAGCTCTGATCCTGGCCTCCAAGGGGATCAAAGCGAAAGCGCTCCTCGGCGGGATGGATGCGTGGACACAGCTCGGTCAGCCGCTGGCGCAGCTCAACTGAGCCTGCGATGCGGCCGCGGCCGTAACTCCGCGGGGGGTAGGCGCCAGCGGCGGAGTTGCAGTACGATCGCGGCCGCATGTCGAAGAAAAAGCATCCTGAAAAAGCAGCCTCCTCCAACAAGACGCTCGCCCTCCTCGCCGTCGGCGCTGTCGTCGTAGCGGCGCTTCTCATCTGGGCATTGACGAGAGACGTGGAACCGGCGGCGACGGCCGTCTTCGATCCGGTTCCCTCCGCTGAGGCTCCGGTTGTCGCTCCGACCTCGACCGAGCCATTCGCCACCCCTCCGGCCACTCAGACTTCACCGGCGGCACCGCAGGAGAGTCGTGGCGATGAGGCCTCGGTTCCGCGAATCTCCGCAGAAGACCTGCGGGCGAAGATGAATCGGGGCGAAGTGGTGGTCGTCGACGTACGCGACGCTCGAGGGTACGAACTGGGACACATTCCCGGCGCAATCCACGCGGCGTTCGCGAACATCGAGGGGTCGGTCGAGAGACTGCCGAGAGACAAACCGATCGTCACGTACTGCACGTGACCGGCCGAAGAAACGAGCGCCGGTGCGGCGCTCATCCTGCAAAGACACGGCTTCAACAACGTCACGGCTCTCTACGGCGGCATGGAAGCATGGCGTAGTCTCGGGTATCCGATTGATACCGGGCGGTGACGCCCGGGAGGCGGTTCCTCGGAGTTCCTCGGTTTCTCTCGGCGCTGCATCAGCAATCTTGATTGTTGAGTACGACAGAGCCGTTATTCTTCAGCGCCGTAGTTGCGACGTAGGCGTAGCCCAGGGCGCGAGCCCTGGAGATGCGGGTGACCAGAAGGTTGAGCCCTGGTAGGGGTGATGGACCTCCACCGGAATGTGCGGGGCGAGACCCGCCGCTGTTGCCGCTCTGGAAAACTGCCGAGCACCGATGTCGTTGGAACACGCCATTGCACTTGCACGGGCGGTGTTCCATCGCCCCTACCGGGGCTCACGTGATGATGCCTTGATACCCAGGGCTTGCGCCCTGGGCTACAGCTACGTCGCGCCTACGGCGCTGGAACCGAGGACCCCGAGGAACTCCGAGGAACCGAGGAACTCCGAGGAACTCCGAGGAACTCCGAGGAACCGAGGAACCCGAGGAACTCCGAGGAACCCGAGGAACTCCGAGGAACCCGAGGGACTCCGAGGAACCCGAGGAACCCGAGGAACTCCGAGGAACCCGAGGAACTCCGAGGAACCGCCCCCCCGGTGTGCCGTGTCACCGGACGTGTGTGCTGGCGCGCATCGCGTGAGGTCTCACACGCGATGAGACTGCATGCATGCGAATCCTGATCGTCTACACGAGCCGCTATGGGCAGACCCGGAAGGTCGCCGAGCGGATCGCTTCTGTTGCTGAAGGTGCCGGAGTCGAGCCCCATGTTTTCGAAGTCTCGGAGATTCCGAAGGATCTGGTTCCTCACAGTTGCGATGTAGTCGTACTGGCCGGATCTGTCTACTTCGGGAAGCATCAGCGCGCGCTCGTGAAGTTCGCCCGTCGTCACAACTCCAGTCTCGCTCGTGTCTACAGCGTTTTCGTTTCTGTGAGCGGCGCTGCAGGGTCACCAGACGCGCGACCTGTCGCGGAGAGTGATGTGCGCGAGTTCATCACTCGCACAGGTTGGACGCCGGATCGCACGGAGCTTGTAGCCGGAGGTGAGCCGTATACCCGCTATGGGTTCTTCGTGAGGATGTTCATGGTTCACCGATGGAAGAAACTCGGGCGGGTCGTCGATCCGATGCGCGACTACGAGAACACCGACTGGTCCGCCGTCGAACGTTTCGCCGGTGAGATCGTCGGGCAGCCGGGGGCGAAGCCTGCTCTTCTCTCCGAGTGGCCAGCGGCTATCTACTGAAGCGGCACGAGGTCACGTGGCCGAGTGACATCCCACACTTCCGAGGGGAGAGGCCGTCAGCATAGTGCTCCTCAGTTGAGATTAAGTCTTAGCCTCAAGGAGTTCGCATGACTCGTATCTTCGCCCTGATCCTCCTCATGGTCGCTCTTGCCTCCCCGCTCGGCGGTGGACATGCCCCGGCGATCGAGGAGCATGCGTTCTTCCCGGAGGGCGGATGGAACCGCTCCGATCGAGTGATTCAATACAACGCCTTCTCTCTCGACTCGGCCATCGGCCTCGAGTTGGTCCAGGAGTGGGCGGGTTCGAGCGTGCGACATCAGTTCAGTTACACCCTGCCGATCTTCAGCGAAGCCGGCATCACGGGGGTCGGCGATGCATCACTCAACTACCGCTATCAACTCTTCGGCCGAGGGGATTCCGCTGTTGCCGTGGCGCCGCGAGCCTCGCTCGTGCTCCCCACACGCAGCGCGCATTTCGGTGAGCGCGAGAGCGGGATCGAACTGGCCATCCCGATGAGCGTGGCGCTCGGCGATCGAATGGTGTCGCACAGTAGAGGATCGGCGAAGTGGACTGCCTCAGGAGGCAGACCGGAACTGAAGCTGGCGCAGGGACTGGCCTATACCCCGGTGCCGAGGCTTAGCCTCTCCCTCGATGCAGAGTATCTGTTCGTAGATGGCAGCGCCCTGCGATACAGACCCTCGGTGCAGCTGAATCTCGACGGGCCGGCCGGCCTTCGCTGGAGCCTCGGCGTTGCGTTCCCGATAGGTGGCGAGCGGAACGGTGTCCTGCTCTACCTCGCGATCGAACATCCTTTCAGCAGGTGACGGAACCCCGTCGCACCGTCCTGAAACAGAAGTGTTATTCGTCACATACCGATTCAGATCCGCCCTCTAACTTCGATCCGTGTCGTTACATCCTCACGTGATATTGAGTGCGACCTCTCTCGTCGGGAGCCTCGTCGCGCTGACTGTGCTCAGCGTGGGGCTTTTGAGGATGAAGTATTCAGTGACGGTCGGTGGTCTTACTGCTCTGGCTGGCGTTTCGATTGTTGGCGTTCCGATCCTTGTGTTGTCGGGGAACCTTGCAGCCGGGACGATGCACCATGCGCTTCCCGCGGAACTGGTAGTGCGCCATCAGGAAGCGATCGTTGCCGCGATCGTGGGGCTCCTCTCAGCGGCCGCAGCAAGCATCGCGGCACTCATCATCTGGAGGACGTCGTATCGCGTGCCGCTATTCGCCGCGACCGGGGCGCTGATTCTCGGCCTGGGAGCCGCGGTACTGGTGAGTCTTTGCCTGGCCGTGGGAATGCGTTGTGACCGGCTTGGCGGGGGCGTCAACCTGGAGCCGCCCTCCGCCGCCAGAGTGTTCCGGTGATCATCGAGCTCGCCGATCGGTTCGCGTACATGAGCGTAGACTCGAGACATGCAGAGCTGTGATCACATCGTGCGACGCTGTCTGGCGTGCGGAACTCTATTCGAAGAGGGGATAGCCGACGCCGACTCCTCCGGAGCTGCGCGATGTCCGCAGTGCGGCCTGTCGGAAACCACGGTCGAAGTCCCTTCCGCCGACGCGTTTGTGATCCGACACGGCACCAGGTTCCGCTGAGGGCAGTCGTGAGCGGCGCCGGAGGCGTCGCGTCGCTTCCACCACCGCCTACCATCCGCCGCGCCTACCGGCGCGGTTCCGTTCCGCGTAGCGACTCCCGGCGCGCCGGAGGCGCTGTGACGAACGATCCATAGCGGTGTGCCACACGCTACCGCCATCCTTCCGTCCCGGCAGGCAGAATCAGCCCTTCGGAGGTGCACATGACGATCGTGCAGGAAGCGGTGCGGCCTGGCTTTGCGCATCGCGTACAGCTCCTCGGCACTGAGAACGCGTTCAAGATCGGTCCCTGGATCAAGGAGGTCGAGGACGCCGGCAATCGCGTCATCCGCTGCAACATCGGCGAGCCCGATTTCCCGTTGCCCGAGCACATAGCGACCGAAGTGAAACGCCAGATCGACGCAGGGCAGACGCACTACGTCGATCCTCAGGGCATCGAGCCGTTGCGCGTGGCGATCGCGAAGACTGCATCAGAAAGGCGCGGCATCAAAGTCACGCCGGACCGTGTTGTCGTCTTTCCAGGAGCCAAGCCTCCGATCGGCTTTTCCCAGCAGATCTACTGTGAGGCGGGCGATCAGGTGATCTACCCGAGTCCGGGCTTTCCGATCTACGAATCGTTCACCCGCTTCGTAGATGCCGTGCCGATGCCGCTCCAGCTCCGAGAGGAGAACGGGTTCGCCTTCACGGGAAGGGAGCTCGAGGCGCTGATCACTCCGAGGACGAAACTGATCTTCGTCAATTTCCCATCGAATCCGACCGGCGGCGTCGCGACTCGCGAGCAACTCGAGGGGATCGCTGAAGTGATCCGCTCCGAGGCGCCGCCGGACGTGCGCGTCTACTCGGACGAGGTCTATGAAGACATCCTGTTCGACGGCGTGAGGCACGAGTCGATCGCATCTCTTCCGGGGATGGCCGAGCGGACGATCATCGTTGGCGGCGTCTCGAAGTCGTATGCCTGGACGGGTGGCCGTGTCGGCTGGGCAATTCTCCCGACTGTCGAGGAGGCGGCTGTTTTCCGCACCTTCAACATCAACTACTTCTCCTGTATCCCCGCCTACAACCAGCATGGAGCGAGAGTCGCGCTCGAATCACCGGAGAGCCAGCTCTCGATCGCAGCCATGACAGGCGAGTTCCAGACACGCCGAGATTACGTCGTGGAGTCGCTGAATCAGATCCCCGGCATCCGTTGCGAGAAGCCGCGGGGAGCGTTCTACGTGTTCCCGAATATCGGAGGCGCCTGTCGCGCGCTCGGTGCCGTCGATGCGTGGGAGTCGATGTCGCCAGGCGACCGGAAGAAGACCTCACCCGCCACGCTGTTCCAGCAGTTCCTCCTCTTCCACCATCACGTCGCGACACTCGATCGTCGTTCGTTCGGGGTCCTTGGTAGCGAGGGGAGCCACTTCCTCCGGCTCTCGATCGCGACGTCGATGGTGGATCTCCACGAGGCGATGGCGCGGATTCGTGCTGCCGCCACCGATCGTGCGGGATTCCAATCCTTCGTATCGAAAGCGAGGTTCGTGTGAACGCTTCGTTCGGGCAGCGACGTGCCGTGTGGCGGGATCTGTCGGAAGATGGATCTCAGCCCCTTACGCCAGCGGAGCTTCATGCATTCGAGACGCTCGACAAAGCGTATCGGTCGCTCTGTGCAATGCTTTTCAATTACGCGCCGCTGTCGGGCCACCCCGGCGGCTCGATCTCGTCGGGGCGGTTCGTGGCGTCGCTGCTGTTCGATGCGATGTCCTATGACCTCAGCCGTCCGGATCGTGACGATGCGGACGTCCTTTCGTATGCGGCGGGGCACAAGGCGCTCGGTCTTTACGCGATGTGGGCACTGAGGAACGAAATCGCACGAATCGCTGCTCCTCAGCTTCTCGCCACAGAGGCGAACGATCAGTTCCGCCTCGAAGATCTGCTCGGCTTTCGTCGCAATCCAACAACGGCGACCCCGCTGTTCCGCGCCCTGGGCGCCAGACCACTGGATGGTCATCCGACTCCGGCGACCCCCTTCGTCCGGCTCGCGACTGGTGCTTCAGGTGTCGGAATCGGCAGCTCGCTCGGCCTCGCGCTCGCGATGGGCGACTGGTTTGGAGACACTGCGCCGAAGGTGCATATCGTCGAAGGAGAAGGGGGGCTCACTCCCGGTCGCGTCGCCGAGGCACTCGCGTTTGCGGGGACGGCGTCCCTGCGCAATGCAGTCGTCCATGTCGACTGGAATCAGTCGTCGATCGACTCCGACCGTGTCACGCGCGAGGGTGACCAGCCTGGAGACTACGTCCAGTGGGATCCGCTCGAGCTGTTCCATCTTCACGACTGGAATGTGGTCTACGTTCCGGATGGAGCCGATTTTCAGCGTGTCTTCGCGGCACAACGTCTCGCTCTCGAGTTGGACAACGGCCAGCCGACCGCAATCGTCTATCGAACGGTCAAGGGATGGCAGTACGGGATCGAGGGGAGAGCATCGCACGGCGCGGGACACAAACTCTGTTCGGCCGGCTACTACGAAGCGATTCCGATTGCAGAAGTTCGCGATGTTCTTCCTCGATGTGAAGGCGAACAGTTCTGTGCCGGCGGTACGAGCGCTCCTATGGTCGAGCGCTGCTTCTGGGACGCACTACTGACTCTACGCCACTGGCTGGAAACGCATTTCGACGACGTTGCGCTGCTTGCCAGCCGTCTGGCGAGCTCTCGGGAACGCCTTGACGGCTTCAACCGGAAGCCGAGAGCCGGCGCCCCTTCGATCGAGGACGTGTACGCCCTCGCCGGAGTTGCCACACGCCCGAGAGAGCTGGAACTGCAGCCAGGCACTCAGACGACGCTTCGTGCCGAGCTCGGGCGGGCGCTCGGATTTCTCAACAAGTTCAGTGGAGGCTCGGTCTTAATTGCCGCGGCAGATCTCCTCGGCTCCACGAGCATCAGCGAAGCGGGGAAGGAGTTCGGCAACGGTTTCTATCATCGATCCGAGAATGCCGATTCGCGAACGCTGTCCATCGGTGGCATCTGTGAAGACGCTATGGCCGCCGTGCTTGCAGGGGTCTCTTCGTTCGGCCGGCACATTGGAGCGGGAGCTTCCTACGGGGCGTTCATTGCGCCGCTCAGTCACATCGCAGGGCGGCTGCACGCGATCGGCGATCAGGCGGCGTGGGAAAGACAGCGTGCACTGTCTCCCGACGCGGTCAGGAAGAATCGCCCATTCATCGTCATCTGCGGCCATGCCGGACTAAAGACCGGCGAGGATGGCCCGACCCATGCCGATCCCCAGCCGCTCCAGCTGCTGCAGGAGAACTTCCCTCGCGGCTCCATGGTCACACTCACGCCGTGGGATCCGGCAGAGTTATGGCCGCTGCTCTCCGCGGCCCTGGCGAAACGACCGTCGATCATCGCTCCCTTCGTGACTCGTCCCAACGAAGTCGTGCTGGATCGCGATGCCCTCGGTCTTGCTCCCGCGTCAGATGCCGTGCAGGGAGTCTACAGGCTGCGGAAGGCGCGAGGAGAGAGTGCTGCCTCCGTGATTCTGCAGGAGTCGGCCGTGACCTACGCGTTCGTTTCGGAGACGCTGCCGCTTCTCGAGCGCGCAGGCATCGAGGTGGACGCCTGGTATGTCGCGAGTGCCGAGCTGTTCGATCTTCTCCCGCGCGAAGAGCGCGACTGGATTCTTCCGCCGGCGATCGGTGAGCGTGCGATCGGAATCACAGGGTTCACGCTCGCGACGATGTATCGCTGGATCCGGTCGGATCGCGGCCGGACGATGACGATGCATCCCTTCATGAACGGCCATTATCCGGGGAGTGGTTCGGGTCGGGCCGTGCTTCATGAGGCCGGACTCGATGGAGAGGCGCAGTTCCGACAGATCGTTCGCCATATCGAAACCGGCGGAGTGGACACGAACAGCTCTTCGAGGATGTCCGCGGCCCAGGAACGGCGGGTGCCATCTTCGCCGGCTCAGCCGGTCGTATCGGGCTGAGAACCGGGCAGGCTTGCAGCGGGTGTTCGACATCTGTCGAACATCCGCCTGCCCGATTCGATCGATGACGGAGGAAGGGGAAACGGCTCGCCGATCTGCAGAGCGGTGACGTAAACCCGTGCGCTCGATTCCATCACGATCGCGACGTGGAGCGCCTGCCGCAGGTCCCGCCCGACGCATACGTTGCCGTGATTCGCGAGGATCACGGCCGCACGATCGCCGAGGACGCGAATGACGTTTTCCCCTACGGCGTCTGTTCCGGTGAACGCGTAATCGGTGACTTCGATCGTCCCTCCGAGGTACATCATCATTTCGTCGATGATGGGCGGGAGCGGTTTCCTGAGAACTGAGAGCGTCGTGATGTAAGGCGCGTGGGTGTGGACGATGGCAGCGACCTCAGGGCAGGAACGATAGACGGCGAGGTGCATCGGGAGCTCGGACGACGGCGCCGCGATGGAATCCACCGTCCTTCCGCTCTCGAGCTCGACCAGAACGATCTCTTTCGGTGTCAACTCGTCGTAGGGAATCGAGGTCGGGGTGATGGCGATGCGTGCTGCATCGACGCGGCGGCTCACGTTGCCGGCCGAGCCGACGACCAGCCCCTCCTGCCACATGCGCTTCGCATGAGTCCAGACGTCATGCCTCGAGTCTGCTGTCGAATCCATGAGGCGAGCCTAGCACCGTCACGAGCGTGATTGGTAGATGGGCGGTAGATTGCTGACGCGCTGCTACGAGGCAGCCGCGATATCGTTCGTGCCGTGAACCTGATCCACCTCTTCGATCTGTCGCTGCGTGCCCGTGAAGAGATGATTGGTCTCGAGTGGGAAGGCGCCGAGTACACCTTCGGCGAAATCGAACGCCGCAGCAACCGGATGGCGAACGCGCTGCTCGCGCGTGGGTTCAGGCTCGGCGACCGTCTATGCGTACAGCTTGCGAACCGGATCGAGCTGATCGATCTCTATCTCGCTTGCGTAAAGATCGGCGTGATCTTCGTCCCGGTCAACGTGCTCTACCGCGATCGAGAGGTCTCACACATCCTCACGGATGCAGAACCGCGTGAGACGGTCGACGCCGGCAGCGTTGAGCTGCTCGCAAGGGAAGCCGAGACGGCCGATGCAGCGCGCCCCCCCACCTCTCTGCAGGGTGATGCACCCGCGGCGATCATCTACACCTCGGGGACGACCGGCACGGCGAAGGGCGCAGTGCTGACTCACGACAACTTCGCCGCGAACGCCGTGGCGCTCGTGACCTGCTGGCAGATCACCGATCGCGATCGCTTTCTGCTGCCCCTTCCTCTCTTTCACGTTCACGCGCTCGGCAACGGACTGCACACCTGGCTGGCCAGCGGCTGCCGCATGCGTCTGCTCGAGCGCTTCGAGCGCGGACAGGCGCAGGCGGAGTTCCTTGCATTCCGGCCGACTTTGTTCTTCGGAGTACCGACGATTTACGTTCGCCTCCTCGATATTCCGGAGAGGGATGCTCGCATCATCGGCAGCCGGATGCGGCTGTTCGTTTCCGGATCGGCGCCGCTTCCACCGCAGGTACTCGAGAGCTTCTCCGCGCTTTTCGGTCACACGATCCTGGAACGCTATGGAATGACCGAGACCTTCATGATCACCAGTAACCCATACGCGGGAGAGCGGCGTCCGGGCACCGTCGGTCTGCCGTTGCCGGGAGTCGCTGTTCGTCTCGAAGAAAACGAGGTGCTCGTTAGAGGCGCAAACGTCTTCGCGGGCTACTGGAAGCGTGCCGATGCCACCGCGTCGGCGTTCAGCGCCGACGGCTGGTTCCGCACTGGAGATCTAGCGACGGTCTCGGACGACGGCTACTTCACGCTGCTCGGACGGAAGAGCGACGTCATCATCTCGGGCGGTTTCAACATCTACCCGCGTGAGATCGAAGAGCTTCTCCTCGAGCAGCCAGGCATCCTCGAGGTGGCGGTGGTCGGTGCGCCTGACCCGATCCGCGGGGAAGTGCCGGTGGCCTATCTGGTCGGCGAATTCGATCCGGGTGAGCTCGAACGAGTTTGCCGCTCGCAGCTCGCCTCATTCAAGATCCCGCGACGGTTCGTCGCGATCGAGTCCATTCCGCGTACCGCACTCGGGAAGGTACAGAAACATCTGCTATAGGACCGTCGATCTCACAAGTACGGCGAGAAGAGTCGTGCGATGCCGTCCCGCAGCCGCACCGGAATGCTGCGGGCGTCCATGTCGGCAAGCGTCACTTCACGCCCGGCCGTCTGGCGGTCGAGAATGAGCCGTTCCACCCGCCGCGCCAGGCCGGAGTCGAAGGCTTCGACATTGAGCTCGAAATTCAGACGGAGGCTGCGGCTGTCCCAGTTCGACGAGCCGAAGAACGTCCAGAGCCCGTCGACGGTGAAGAGTTTGCTGTGATCGAACGGGGGAGGGGTAAACCAGATCCGGCAGCCCTTCTCGAGGACCTGCCAGAGCAGTGCATTGGATGCCCACTTCACCACGCGGTGGTCGAGAACTTCAGGAATCACGATCTCGACGGCGACTCCGCGCAGAGAAGCGACATTCAGCGCCATGATGAGGGACTGGTCAGGGACAAAGTAGGGTGTGACGATCCGGATGGAGCGTTGGGCGGCCGCAATGGCGCCGAGAATCACCCAGCGGCTCAACTCGAAGCTCTCATCCGGGCCGTCGGCCACCAACCGCGCGGCCGCGGATCCCCGCGGCTCGAGAGAGGGAAACCAGGTGTCCCCTTCGAGGGACTCGCCTGTCGTGAAGAGCCAGTCGAGCGCGAAGCTCTCCTGCAGATCGCGGACGAGAGGCCCTTCGATCGCGAACTGCGTATCGCGAATCGGCGATCCGGCGGGATGCATCGCGTACCCACTGGCGATGTTCATTCCCCCTGTGAACGCCTCGCGGCCATCGACTACGAGTGCCTTCCGGTGATTCCGGAGATTGATCGTTCGTATGCCCGGGATGCGTGCAGGGAGAAATTGAGCTGCCTTCGCCTGACCTGGCTCGAAGTCGGAGATGATTTCTGCAGCAGCGCTGCGCGAGCCGACGGCGTCGATCAGCACACGAACCTCGACTCCCCGGGTCGCTGCCTCGCTCAGAGCCTCGATGAAACGCCGGCCTGTCGCATCCCGCTCGAAGATGTACATCGTCAGGGAGATCGAGTGCCGTGCCTCCACGATCCGCTGCAGCATGAGCTCGAAGACCTCCGCCCCATCCGGGTGCACGGTGATCCGGTTCCCTTTTGTCATCGAGGTACCGAGAACGCGGTCGCCGACGCGGGCGAGCGGGATGGATCGCCCGCTGACGGCTTTGGCCCGCGATCGATTGGAGGCCCGTGACCTTCTGCGAAGAGCTTTTGCCCGACGCTGGATCCGGTTGACGCCGAACAGCAGATAGAAAAGAGGACCGAAGAACGGCGCGATCCAGATGAACCCTGTCCACCCGATCGCGGCCCTCACGTCACGTTTGTAGAGGATCGCGTGAAGCGAGGCCGCCGCAGAGGCGCCGAGCGCGACGAGGATCACGATGATGACGACGACGCTCACCAAGGCATTCTCTCCCGCGGGGATGATCGGGGGAAGGGGAGTCGATCGCTCCTTCGAAAGGCGGTCAGAAAGCAGGGCAGAAGACGCCTCCCATCGGCGCGGGTCTCGGACTTACCCGTGCTACATTGGGAGCCGTCGAAGGAGCACCAATAACTCTCAAGGATGGATCGTTCAGGAGGATCAGAATGAAGAATTTCGCTCGTTGCCTGGTGGCGGTTGCGGCGCTGGCCGTCGTTCTGCCGATGACTGCCGCCGAACACCCGCAGAAACCGGGCAAATGGCAGGTGAAGATGGAGATGGAGATGCCGGGGATGCCGGTCAAGGTGCCCCCCATGACGATCGACATCTGTCTCACCGAAGAGGATCTGAAGGATCCCGAGAAGTCGCTTCCGAAGGATCCCAAGTCGGACTGCAAGGTGAACGACTACAAGATCGATGGGAACACGGTCTCGTGGAAGATGGAGTGTCCGAAAGAGAAAGTGAAGGGGGAGGGGAAGATCACCTTCACCGACACGACCTACAACGGCACAATGAGCATGCAGATGGGCGAGCAGGCGATGAAGACGAAGTACTCCGGCAAATGGATGGGAGCCTGTACGAAGTAGAGTGCAGGTTCTGGTGGCGGCGGGGTTATGGAAGCCCCGCCGCTCCGATTACTCGCTCTGCAGGTCAGCGTCCGGGGTGCCGAAGAAACGCTCGCGACGTTCAGCCCAGGCCATCTGCGCGAGCATCAGCAACATGCCGGCATCGCGGATCAGAACCCACCACATGTCGCTGATCCGTTCCTCCCACGTTCTGCCGGCGAGGGACGTGTCGAAGCAGCCGCAGTCGATGGCGTTGCCTCGGATAAGGTTGATGCTGATCGCGATCATGAAGACTACGAGCATGGCGGTGATGAGCCAGCGCGCCGGCCGTTTCCAGACGCCGATGATCAGTGCCGCTCCGGTCACCAGTTCGAGCCACGGAAGCAGCAGCGCGGTGATGTTGATCAGCCCGGCCGGCAGGATCCGGTAGTTGTAGATCATGTGCGCGAAGGATGGCGGATCGGCAATCTTCGGCAGTGCCGCGGCGATGAAGATCGCACCGAGGGCGAGTTGCAGACGGATCGTGAGCCAGGGATGGGTAAGACGATCGGTCCAGGTCACGGCTGTCCTCCCTTGCGCACGGCGCCGTTACGGCGCTGCCAGTCGGGATAGCCGTCCTTGTAGACGTAGACGTTGTTGAACTGAATGCCCCAGAGCTTCTGCGCGAGCATGTGGGAGTCTTCGCAGTCGCCTCCCGAGCAATAGATCACGATCGGCAGATCCTGCTGTTCCGGATCGCTCCTCTCCCCGTAGAGTCGATTGACCTTGTCGTCGATGTCGGACTCCCAGACCGAGAAGTTGCGCGCTCCGGCGATGTGCCCCTCTTCGTAGACGGAAGTCCGTCGCGCGTCGAGGAAGAGCGCTCCGCGCGCGTGAAGAAGTGCCGCGTCAGCGCCGCTGATATCGACGGATGGACGATCAGGTGTCGGCTTGAAGCGTGCGAGAGGATCCTGCTGAGGCTGCTGAGCGGGTGCCGGCGGCGACGTCCCGGGTGCGGTCGCGGCGCTCTGGCGCGGATCACCTTGCGGAGCGGCTATCGGGGCGACCGAAGTCGTCGTCTCGCCGGCCGGACGCTCGATGGTCGAGGTCAGGATCTCCACCGGCGGCTGTCCCGGTGCCGGCGACTGCTCCGTTTCGACCGGGACTGCTTCGGTACTTACCGGCGGCGGCACCTTCACCGGCACGCGAGGCGGTACCCGAAGCGCGTTGGGATAGTAGCCGGGCAGCACCAGCTTCCGTTGCCGCGACGCAACTCCGTTGGCGATCAGAGCAATGAGGAGGGCGATCGCAACCATCACCGCTGCCTGCAGAAAGGGATTTCGTATGTTCATGCCGAGGACGCCACTCATTCTCGAACGTAAGACGTTCGTGGGTGGCGGATGGTATCGCAACCTGCGAATCACTCGACTCTTCGAAGCACCATGATCGAATACGACTCGACTTCGAGTTGCTCGCCGGCTTTCCACTGGCAGTGCTCACGCATGTCGGGGATCGGGTCGTGGGTGTCGAGCACCTTCTCCCACTGATCGCCCCAGGGGCCGGTGGGAAGTGTGAAGTCGATCGACTCATAGTGGGCGTTGAAGAGGATGTAGAAGCTGTCGTCGAGGATCGGTTCGCCGCGGTCGTCCGGGGTCGGAATTGCCTTGCCGTTCAGGAAGACGCCGATGGTTCGGGCGTAGCCGGCCTGCCAGTCGTGGTCGTTCATCTCGCGTCCATCGGGTTTGAACCAGCCGATGTCGCTGACGCCTGTCCCTCGGACGGGACGGCCGAGGAACCAGCGGCGGCGCTGAAAGACGGGGTGCTCCTTGCTGAACTGGATCACGCGTGTGACGAAGGCGTGAAGGCCTGCGTCCATGTTGTCCCAGTCGAACCAGGAGATTTCGTTGTCCTGGCAATAGGCGTTGTTGTTGCCGTGCTGGGTCCGTCCGAATTCGTCGCCTCCGACGAGCATCGGAACCCCCTGAGACAGAAAGAGAGTCGTCAGCATGTTGCGTTGCTGTCGCGATCGGAGAGCCTCGATTTCCGGATCGTCGGTCGGCCCCTCGTCACCACAGTTCCAGGAGCGATTATCGTCGGCGCCATCCTGGTTGTTCTCACCGTTCGCCTCGTTGTGCTTTCCGTTGTAGGAGACGAGATCCCGGAGAGTGAAGCCGTCGTGCGCGGTGATGAAATTGATGCTCGCGTATGGTCTCCGCCCGGTCATCGCGTAGAGGTCGGAACTGCCGGTGATCCGGGTCGTGAAGTCGTCGAGGAGCTGATCCGTTCCGCGCCAGAAGTCGCGGACGGTATCGCGGTACTTACCGTTCCATTCGGACCAGAGCGGAGGGAAGTTTCCGACCTGGTAACCCCCCTCACCGACGTCCCACGGCTCGGCGATCAGTTTCACCTGGGAAAGAACCGGATCCTGCTGAATGATGTCGAAGAAGGCCGACAGGCGGTCGACGTCGTGAAGCTCGCGCGCGAGGGTCGCGGCGAGATCGAAGCGGAAGCCGTCGACGTGCATCTCCATGTGCCAGTAGCGCAGTGAGTCCATGATCAGCTGCAGGACGTGCGGATGCCGCATGTTGAGGCTGTTGCCGGTGCCGGTGTAATCCATGTAGTAGCGCGGCTGACTCGGGACCGTGCGGTAGTAAGCGCTGTTGTCGAGCCCCTTCATGGAGAGCATCGGACCGAGATGGTTGCCTTCGACCGTGTGGTTGTAGACGACGTCGAGAATCACCTCGATGCCGCTGCGGTGAAGTTCCTTCACCATCTGCTTGAACTCGGTGACCTGCTGCCCGAGTTGACCGCTCGCCGCATACTCGTTGTGCGGAGCGAGAAAGGAGATCGAGTCGTAACCCCAGTAGTTGCGCAGACCACGTTCGAGGAGGTGGTTGGCGTGCACGAACTGGTGAACCGGCAGGAGCTCGACGGCGGTGATCCCCAGGTTTTTGAGGTAGCGGACGGATGCAGGGTGAGCCAGCCCGGCGTAGGTGCCGCGAAGGTTCTCGGGCACGCCAGGATGCTTCATTGTGAAGCCTTTTACATGGACTTCGTAGATGATCGTCTTGTGCCAGGGCGTTCGAGGGAGTCGGTCATTCTGCCAGTCGAAGAACGGATTCGTCACGACCGATTTCGGCATGCGTGACGCGTTGTCGTCATCGTTGAGACTCCCCTCGGGATCGCGAAACCTGTAGGGAAACAGCGCCTCATCCCAGTCGACCTGCCCGGTAACCGCCTTGGCGTACGGGTCGATCAGGAGTTTCGCCGGATTGCAGCGATGTCCCTGATCCGGTTCCCACGGCCCGTGGACCCGAAACCCGTACTGCTGGCCGGGGCCGATGTTGGGCAGATAGCCGTGCCAGATGAATGCAGTGATCTCGGGAAGGTCGACACGCGACTCATTTCCCTCGGGGTCGAACAGGCAGAGCTCAATCCGGCTCGCCACTTCGGAGAAAACAGAGAAGTTCGTTCCTACCCCATCCCACGTCGCTCCGAGCGGATAGGGTCTTCCAGGCCAGATTCGCACTGCGGTTCCTTTCGGGCGGACTCGTCCCGAGGCCGTGACCCGCAAGCAGAGTGCCACAGACGGGCAGTCGCCGTCGCGATCTCCAGCCGCAGCCGCACTCGCTATGCCTTGTGGGTTACGGAGTATACGCAGCCTGCCAGGCCCCTCGCATGCCCGCCACCCGCCCACCCGGGGTGACACTGGCAGGGTCCTGAAGGTGGGGGAAGTGGTGGGAATGAGACAGGTTCAACTGCCCGTCACGCGAAGCGCTTTGGAGTGCGGCGGCCGCAGCCGCCGCTTTCCAGCGCGCGCGATTCGTGCGAGCGGAAGATCGAGCGTCAGGAGCCCCCAATGCGCCGGCCGATGGCACGCCAATCGCTGTTCTCGGCGGAAGAATGAACAAGCGAAAACCGGACGTAGCGCGCTGCACGTATGTGGTCCTGCTCGACGGCCCGCCGTGCATGGAAGAGGGCCTGCGCGATCTGGCAGCCTACCTTTCTGAGTTGTCAGCCCGAGGGCACGACGTCGTGGTAATCGATGGGTCCGGGACGGAAACGTTCGAGGACCGGCGTCGGGTGCTGCGCTGGGTGTCGCGGCACTTTCATGTCGGTCCCGAAAGCCGGTCGAACAGCGGTGCGATCGATGTCGTTCGCGCGGCTGCAGCCGTTGCCGTCTGTGACGCAATCATCGTCGCCGACAGTGATGTCCGCTATTCAGCAGAAGCGATTAACGAGGTCTGCAACCTTCTCGAGGTCCATGAAGTGGTGGAGCCCCAGGACTATCCCGATCCGCTGTCGTGGTGGGGGGGAGTCGAGGCCGCGCGAATTCTCGTCCATCGCGCGATCGAGCCGCAACCGGATCACGGCCTGACGTTCGGGTTTCGGAGAAGCGCGGTTGCGACGATTCGGGCTCTCGCCCCCTTGAGGGGAAAGAGAGATCAGCCACGCCGGCTCGCCGCGAGCGGCGCGGAGGTCTTCCCGGCAACCAGCGTTTTCGTCAGCAGAAAACCGGCATCGCTGGCCGAGTGGGTATCCAGCCTTCCGGAGATTGCGAAAAGCGATTTCGAGCATCCTTTGAGGAGCGCGTTTTTCCTCTCGTTGCTCCCGCTCTTTATCATCCTGACTGCATTCGGCGGAGCGCAACTGGCCGTCGGTTACGCTTCTCTTCTGGCCCTCATCTCGGTCGTGCTTGCACTCCGCGGAAGAGTCGGAGCGAGCGCATTCATCCCTTTGCGCGCCTGCTTCCTCGCGCCGCTGTGGATCGTTGAACGGGCTGTGAGCGTTTACTGGGCGTTTGGACTGCTGCTTCGCCGTGACCAGACGGCTGGCGCGACCTCATCGAGTGGTGAGGCGGAGACCGGCCGGCGAGCGGCTGGGAGAGGGCGCTGACAAGAAGGAATCAAGCGACCTCGAGAGTAATCCGCGGCGCCGGCGTCCCGAGCTGCGCGAACCAGGCGACCTGATTCGCCACGCAATCGATCTCGAGTATGTAGCTGCCGCGCTCGAGAGGAGGAAGCTCCGCGGTCACGACTGTCTCTTCGTCGGGTTCGAGCGCGCGGGGGAGCGGTGCTCTGGCGTACTCGAGATCAGCGAGACCTCCGTCGGCGTTGTACAGGCGGAATCCGAGGGATACGCCGCCGATCGCTTCGGTCGAGGCGAGCCAGCGAGAACGGCCACTGTTCCGGACGGTCGCCTCGATCGCATATGGCTGTCCCGCTTTCGCCTTCACCTCAGCAGCCTTGATCTCGCACTGGAGGCCGTCCGGCCGCCGGCTGTCAGAGGTTTCGCTTCCCGCCTTGTTCAGAAAGAACATCCGCACGTCCTGCAGGAATGAGCGGGTCCACTCGGCCCAGCGGCCGTAGGTCTCCCCCGCTGCAAGGAGGTCCTTGTAGTTCGCCAGCGAAACATGGAACGGCGGGACGCTGTACGCGGCAAGCCGCAGATCGGTGAAGCCGAATCTGCGCGCCGTCTGCCAGATCGAATCGATATCGATGTCGTTCTCGATCACGCCGTAGGTGCGCATTTCGAACTGTGATTGCGGTGTAAGCGAGTGACGCGGTCCCGGTTCAGCGAATCCGGCGATTCCTCTGGGAGTGAGAATCCGGCCGAATTCAGCGAGCACTTCCTGAGGATTCGGTGCGTGATGAAAGGAATCGAAACAGATGATGCGATCAACGCTCCCGTCCTGCAGGTCGATCGTCCGACCGTCGAACGTCAGGAAGGTCGGTGCGGGCCGTTCCCCGAGCAGTGGCTGGCGCTCGTAGAGCTCGCGGGCGATCGCGAGGGCGCTGGGAGAAACGTCGAGAATGATCATTCGGCAACCGAGCTGACTCAGGAAGCGTGAGAGCCAGCCGGTCCCGGCTCCGAACTCGAGGACCGTCATGCCGGGAGCGAGCGAGAGTCCCTGCAGGAGAGTGCCAAGGCTGATCAGGAGCTGCGGTGTGTCCTCGACGCGTGCGAATGGCTTGGTGATGTGATGCTCGATGGTATCGAGCGAGGAGAAGTACCGCTCGGCCGTTGCGTTCAGCTCGTCGAGGCTCGCCTTCGCGATCATCTCCCTCACGTCGATAAAGTCGGGCGGCCGGCGGCCGGCGGTCGGCGCGACCCGAGTTCCGGCCGGTTCTTCCCGCCTGGAGACGCCTGGCCGGTGCCGCCGAACGGCGTGGACGATGACACCGTCGAGGTCTCCGTGCGTCGCGTAGACGAGGTGTGGCGCGTCGAAGCCGGTCTCCTGGAGGATCGTGAGTACCTCGTTGAGCTCGTAGGTGTTTCCTTCGATCAACGGCATTGCGTGAGGTTTGCGCAGCGCGCGGTTGACCAGATGATTGACGACCGGCAGACGCGAGCGTGTCCATCGCAGACCGGCTGTGAGGCGTGACGCCCGTGAACGGTAGGGCAGGTGGAACACACCAACGCCCCCTTCGCGCACCCGGAGCGCCAGACTGCGAAACAGCGCAAGTCCCTCCCGCCGTCGTAGCCGCTGGAACAGCAGGAAGCAGTTCACGAGATCGAAGGTCCGACGGTCGGCGCGAAACGTCTCCTCGTCGACCAGCTCGATGTTCGTGACGCCGGCGCGTGCGGCGTGAAGTCGCGCCGCCTCCAGCATTGCGGGCGAACGATCCACTCCGGTGACTTTCTCGGCGCGTCTGGCGAAGGGAAGGAGGAGCCGGCCGGGTCCGCAGCCGTACTCCAGGACCGACAGGGGAGTGAGATGCGCGCCTACGGTTCCGACGACGAACTCGTAGAGGGAAGAGACATGAGCTTCGCCGGTGGCAAAGAAGTCGGTCTCCGCGGCCGCGTCGAAAGTGGAGCTGAGAAAACGAGACTCGGTGATGACAGCGAAGTACGGCTCACGCGCGGCGAACCGGTCCCACGCGTCACTCAACCGGCGAAGGCTCCGAGCGCCTCCTCCTCGGTGTCGTAAACCGGAAACATCGGAAGCAGATTCGTCAGACGAAGCGTCTTCGCAACCCTGTCCTGAGGCTTCAGCAATCTCAACGAAGCACCGCGGCGCTGCGACTCCCGGTAAGCCTGGACCAGCTCACCGAGACCATTGCTGTCGATGTAGTCCATATCCGAGAGGTTGAGCAGGATCTTCTTCGACCCCGCGTCGAGGATCTCGCCGATGAGGCGTGGGAGAATCGTATCGCTGACTCCCGCCGCAAGTCTGCCGTTGAAATCGACGATGGTGATGTCATCCGCTTTTCTGACTCCGATGTCCATGAGACTGATGATATCAGCAGGTTTCCGAGTGGCGAGCGGCGACCATGAGCATGCACGATGGCGTGCTCTGGCAAGCGGCCTGAGCATGGAGCGATTCCAATGAACCTGATCCTGTTGCAGGACGGCGACTTCCTCGATGACGAGCATGTCCGGCTGACCGGCAGGAAAGGGGAACACATCAGAGTCGTGCACCGCCCGGCGGAGGGTGACGAGCTCACTGTGGGGCGGATTGACGGGAAGCTCGGGAGAGGCCGGGTGCTGAAGGTGACCGCCGAGGCTGTCGATCTGCGGGTAGTGCTCGACCGCGATCCGCCGCCGCCGCTGCCTCTCACCCTGGTGCTGGCCCTTCCGCGTCCGAAGGTGCTGAATCGTGTAGTTGCGGCTGTCACCTCAATGGGAGTGAAACGGATCTTTCTGATGAATGCCTGGAGAGTCGAGAAGAGTTACTGGAGCTCACCGCGGCTCAGTGACGAGAACCTTCTGCATCAGCGCCTTCTCGGGTTGGAACAGGGAGCGGTCGACACGCTGCTGCCGCAGATCGAGACAAGGCGGCTATTCCGCCCGTTCGTGGAAGGAGAGCTCGCGGGGATTTCCGAGGGAACGATGCGCCTGCTCGCGCATCCCGTGGCCGACCATGAGTGTCCGCGCGGGCTTCGGGAATCAGTCACGCTCGTAATCGGTCCGGAGGGTGGATTCATCGAGCCGGAAGTTGCTTCGCTGCGTCAGCAGGGATTCGAGCCGGTGAGCATCGGGCAGCGAGTTTTGCGCGTCGAGACGGCTGTGGCCGCTCTGATCGGACGACTTTTCTGAGGCGGCGCCGTGCAGTAGATCGTGCTGTACTATCCGCGGGATGCAGCGTGCGCGACTTCTTTTTCTGGCAAAGTTTCTCGGGTTGCTGATCGCCTCGTATCTTTTCGTGGCGTGGCAGCCCGTAAATGACCGGGTCATCCTCCCCTTCACCCAGTGGATCGCGACGACCTCCGGCTTCCTGCTGAATGTGCTCGGTCAGGAGGTCACTGCCAGCGGCACTTTGATCAGGTCGGCGCAGTTCGCGGTACAGATCAACAACGGCTGCAACGGGGTGGAGGCGATGCTCATCCTGCTGGCAGCGGTCGTTGCGTTCCCGGCGACCCCGCGCGCGAAACTGACTGGCCTTTTCCTCGGCGTGATCATCGTGCAACTTCTGAACTTCGTCCGTGTCGTGACGCTCTATCTGCTCGGCGCCCATCAGCCGCGGCTCTTCGAGATTTTTCATACGGCCGTCTGGCAGACCGTGGTGATTCTGACGGCGATCGGGTTCTTCCTCGTCTGGAGTGCACGCGTTGGCCCCCCTCGCGTGGCGAGTCGGGCTTAAGGCGGTCGCGGGCCTGCTGGTGGGCCTCGCGCTGTGGGCAGGCCTGAGCCCGTTGTATGACAGGGTTGTGGCCGCCGGAGCAGAAGCCGTGATCCGCTCGTTCGAGAACCCGAGAGTCACACGGTTGCGGATGGCCGAGGACCGTCACGTACGTGTCGACCGGAGCGACTTCGATCCTCGATCCCCACGACCAGCCATCAGGGTTTACGACCTCACGTTCAATTTCGTGCTGCTGACTGCTCTCTTCGCAGCCGCACGGCGAACCTTCTCCGATCGGAATGTCGGAGGGTTTTTCGCGGCCTCGGCCCTGCTGGCATTGACACACATCCTGGGAACCGTCGCAGAGGTGATGTCGATCTACGTCGCGAAGCTGGGGCCGTGGAGCCGAGCGCACTACAGTGATCTCGAACGTCACATCTGGGGTGTCGCGGATCACAGCTACAAGGTGGTACTGATGTTCGCCTTCGTCTTCGCTCTCTGGTGGATGTTGCGAGATACCGGAACGGAGAAACCGGTGCTGGAGCGAAAGGCGCGGCGTCCGGCCCGGCCTCGAGGAAAGCGCTGACGGCGGAACTACCAGCGGAAAAAGGCCGGATGCCCTTCCTTCACTTCGACGAAGGTACCGCGGCAGGTGGCGGTGATCTTTCCATTGGCTTCGACGGAGGCCTCGACGATTGCACGATCGGCGGTCGACTCGACGACGCGGGCGCGGAGTTGGAGAGTCGCATCGATCGGCGTCGGGCGTTTGAGTGTCACGTGAAAATCGCCCGTCACCGTCGAAGGAAGCTCGTTCCCGCCATGCTTCTTCATCAGATGGTGTGCCGCCGCCCAGTTGCTGTGGCAGTCCAGCAGCGAGCCGAGGATTCCGCCGTTAACTGCCCCTTCGAACGCCAGGTGGTGCGATTCCGGCTTCCACTCGCACACCAGCTCGTCACCCTGTTCGAAGGAGCGGATGCGAAGCCCTTTCTCGTTCGCCGGGCCGCAGCCGAAGCAGCGGTTGGCGGGCGCATAGGTTTCCTGAAGACTCTTCATCGGTTGATCGTATCAGGGTGGAAGTCGCGGGCGTAGACGACAACCTCGGGGAAGAACTCGTCGAATCGTGTTTCGAGCTCTCGCCGCGATTCGGTGAGATGGCGTGTCGAGGTTTCGAGCGGGTGAGGGCGTGACAACCGGCGAGACATGTTCTTCAGTGCGAAGTGAATGCCGCTGATCTCGCGATAGGAAAGGAGCCACCCTTCGTCGCGGATGCGTGGATAGATCATCCGCAGGCGCTCAGGCAACTCGTGCTCATGCGGATCGATCGTCCGGAACGTACGACTCAGAAATTGCTCGAGCGGTTCGCCGCCGAGTTCGTCGAATCGCCTGGCGAGAAAATGATCGAAGAACATGTCGGTGATTACCCGCGAGTAGTGCCCATGCTCCGGAACGAGAAGACGCCGGAAGGCGGCAACACTCGGATGAGAATCGGTGAAGGCGTCGATGTGTCGGTGCTGCACGATGCCGGCGCGGATACCGGGCGTGAACCGATCGTGCAGGGCCCCCTTCACGAAATCGCCCGCCAGATTGCCGATCAAAGACTCCGCTGTCGGCGTAGCGAGAAAAAGGTGAGCCAGATGGTTCATCGCGGTTGGCAGGCTAACGGGTGTGGGTGGTGGTGGCAATGGTGGAGCAGGGAGCAGCGGCGCGGCGTTGCGGGTAGAAACGATGGAGGTCCTTTCTGCATCTTCCTGCGCCGGAGGCGCTTTCGCCGGTAGCCAGGGGTCGGCGCGGAAGCGCCTACCTCTGGTTACGTTGACCGCGAGACCATCGTGCCCCTGCCGGGGCACGGTCCGCCGCGGATCGACCAACCAGGGGTAGCGCGCAGGCGCGTTAACCCCTGGCTACCGGCAGCAGCGCCTACCGGCGCAGGGGGAAGATGCTCCAACTCCAGGCAGCGGGGTGCGCCCGGGTGCGCGGACGTTCTGTCCGCCGTAGCGTGGCACCTCGGCCGCGGCGTCTCGCCCACCGGGGTCAGGCGCGCCAGTATTCTCCACCGCACTCATCTCGGCAGTACAGACCAGTCGTCACGAGCCACGTCGCTGCGCGTTGCGTTGTCTGCACTCGACGCCACCGGTGGTGCGATCGAGCGGACGTAGGCGACCCTGCCGTCCGCAAGGGTTTCGGTTGGATTCCAGACGCGTGAGGGGGTGGCCGTAATCCAGTTCTCGAGCTGCTCCGGGGAGAGGTCGGGGCGGTCGGCGAGGAGGCGCGCAGCGATGCCGGAGATGATCGGCGCAGCAAAGGACGTCCCGGACCGCAGGTTCGGCCGTGTCCCACGGTAGTGGTCATTCGCCGTGATCGTCGCACTGAAGATCGACTGCGCTGGCGCGAGAACCTCGACGCCGCCGCGACACGACCCGGCCCAGCTCATGTTGTCAGCGGTCATGCCGCCTACCGTGATGAGACCCGGAGTCCTGCTGCCGAGTAGCGCCGGAAAGCGGTCGATGAGACCTGCCGGGCCACATCCACCATCGACATTGTTTGCCGCGACGACGAAGAGGAAGCGGCGGCCGTTCGCGTCGGGCTGCCCGGCAGCGTCAACTCCCCCGATCATCGTCCTCATCTTTTTCTCGAGTTCGGCGTAGGTCACGACCAGGTGTGCGGGAGGGGTGTTTCCATCGAGGCGCTCGAGAACCCAGCCACTGATGTTCACGACCGCCGTGCGGAATTGCGGCGCACCCGAACTCCAGGCGTGCGCGATGATGGAGTCCAGACCGTCCATGTAGGTTCTCGTCGTAGCGAGACCGCGCTCGTTCATCACACGCACGCTGACGACGAACGCCTCGGGAGCGACTCCGATCCGCCGGCCCGCGGCGACCGAGGCGACGCTGGTCCCGTGTGATGCTGAGGCGAGTTCTTCGAATCCATCGAAGCAGGGAGACGTCGCGCGGTCGCCGCTTGTGCAGCGTGAGCGGCCGGGTCCTACACCGGAGGCGGCGTCGAATCCTGCGATCACCCGCGATCCAACAGGGGAGGCGAACTCGGAGTGGGATGCTTTCACTCCGGTATCCATCACGTAGATGACGCTGCCGGCGCCGCTGTTGCGGCGATCGAAGCGGCCGTCGAGGGTCGATCCGATCTGATCGATCCGATCGAGGTGCCAGAGAAGCGGTCCGCCGGCATCATCGCCGCAACGCTCGAGCCGTGCGACCGAGTGTGTCGAGTCAAGGGCCACCTCGGTCTCGACGCAGTGAGTCGAGACACTCTCCGCCTGCAACTGCAGCGAAGACACAGCGAGCAGAACAACGACCGCACACTGCACGACGGTTCGTGTCAAAGCGGGGCTCCTGGACCTGTTGTGGGCGTCCCTTGGACGAGGACTTGTTTCTACGGTGGAGGAAACATCGGTAGAACGCAAGAAAATTTATCGTCGTTATCCGAAGAAGTGACGGATTGCAGACATCGGTGGAGGATTTCGTCTCTCAGAGTTTTGAAGAGACGTGTGTAGAAGACGGTTTTGTCAGCGGGAGAGAACAAAGATGATCGTGCGGAGGGCCGAGATTTTCAATCCCGCGACGTTTTTCCCGGGCCCGCGCCCGGACCCGTGCCCGGCCTTTGACTCTCAAATCTCAAGTACCTTTGGGTAGACTGCGCGCGGTATGACCACCTATGACTCTTCAGCCATCGAGGTCCTGACGGGCCTCGAGCCGGTTCGCAAGCGGCCCGGCATGTACACGACGACGGAACGGCCGAATCACCTCGCGCAGGAGGTGATCGACAACTCGGCCGACGAGGCGATCGCCGGCTTCGCCGACGAGATCACCGTGACTCTGCACGACGACAGCTCTTTGTCGGTCAGCGACAACGGCCGCGGGATGCCGGTCGACAAGCATGCGAAAGAAGGCGTCTCCGGTGTCGAGGTGATTCTCACCCGTCTTCACGCGGGCGCAAAATTTTCGGACAAAAACTACCGATACTCCGGAGGACTGCATGGTGTCGGTGTTTCCGTGGTCAACGCACTGTCGAAGAAGCTGCAGGTCTGGGTGCGACGCGACGGCAACGAGTATTCGATGTGGTTCGCCGACGGGAAGAAGAAGCAGGAACTGAAAGTCATCGGCCAGGTCGGCAAGCGGAACACCGGGACGACCGTTCGCTTCTGGCCTGACGAAACGTTTTTCGATTCGCCGAAGATCAACGTCCCGCGCCTCAAGCATGTAATGCGGGCCAAGGCCGTGCTCTGTCCGAAACTGCGGATGCGTTTCATCAGCGAGCTCGATCCGACGGAGAACGAAGAGTGGTACTTCGAAGACGGCCTGACCGACTACCTCACCTCGGAGCTCGCGGGCAACCTGGTCCTTCCAGAAACCCCGTACACGGGGCATTTCAAGGGCAACGATTACGAGGTCGACTGGGCGGTGGTCTGGCTGCCCGAGGAGGGTGACATCGTCGGCGAAAGCTACGTGAATCTGATCCCGACGGCTCAGGGCGGAACGCACGTGAACGGGTTCCGCACAGGGCTCACCGAGGCGATTCGTGAGTTCTGCGAGTTTCGCAATCTGCTGCCGAGGGGAGTGAAGATCGCACCGGAGGATGTATGGGCTCGCTGCAGCTACATTCTGTCGGTGAGGATGTCGAACCCGCAGTTCACGGGACAGACGAAGGATCGCCTCTCGTCGCGTGAGGCGTCGGCGTTCGTGTCGGGGGTAACCCAGGACGCATTCTCGATCTGGCTCAATCACAACGTGGGGGATGCCGAGCGGGTCGTTAATGTCGCGATCTCGCAGGCGATGGTTCGCCTCAAGCAGGGGAAGAAGGTCGAGAGGAAGAAGCTGACCTCGGGGCCTGCGCTTCCGGGGAAACTCGCTGACTGCACTGCTCAGGATCTGTCGCGTACGGAGCTCTTCCTCGTCGAGGGAGACTCGGCTGGCGGTTCGGCCAAGCAGGCGCGCGACCGCGAGTTCCAGGCGATCATGCCGCTGCGCGGAAAGATCCTGAACACGTGGGAAGTCGATTCGAGCGAGGTGTTGTCGTCGCAGGAGGTACATGACATCGCCGTGGCACTCGGTGTCGATCCCGGAAGCGACAAATTAGATGGGCTGCGTTACGGGAAGATCTGCATCCTGGCGGATGCCGATTCGGACGGCGCGCACATCGCGACGCTTCTCTGCGCGCTCTTCGTGAAGCACTTCCGCAAGCTGGTCGCCGAAGGTCATGTGCACATCGCCATGCCGCCGCTTTATCGCATCGACGTCGGTAAGAATGTTTACTACGCGCTCGACGATGCGGAGCGGCAGGGCATTCTGGCTCGCATCGAGGCGGAAGGGATCCGCGGGAAGGTCAACACGCAGCGCTTCAAAGGACTGGGAGAGATGAATCCTTCACAGCTTCGCGAGACGACGATGGACCCGAACACGCGTCGGCTGGTGAGACTGACCCTCGACGATTTCGAGCCTGCCTTTGCAACCATCGACATGCTGCTGGCGAAGAATCGCGCGTCGGATCGGAAGCAGTGGCTGACCGACGAAGGGAATCAGGCCGCACTCATCGAGTGAGTCTTCTCAGGCGACGCGGCAGACGACGATCGTCACATCGTCTTCCTGCTCGGCTGCACCTCGGAAGGCCGTGATGTCGGAAAGGACCGCGTCTCGCACCCGCTCGGCGCTGCCGGTCCCCTGCTCGCGTATGACCTGCTCGAGCCGGTCGAGACCGTAAACGTCGCCGTCCACATTGCGGCACTCGTAGACGCCGTCGCTGTGCAGAACGAAAAGATCGCCAGGCTCGAGGTCGAGATGTCGTTGCGGAATGTCGACCGGCAGTCTCACGCCGAGCGGTGGCGCCCAGAGATTGATTACGTCCGTGGTGCCGTCGCCGCGGCGGCGGATCACCGGCGGGTGGCCTGCGCTGGCGATCGTCGCGATACGTCTCACGCGATCGATCAGGAGCACCGACACCGTCACCAGCATCCGGCGGCGTGTCGTCTGGGTGACCAGATCGTGGAGGCGTCGCAGCACGGCCGCCGGGTCGTGAAGGGAGTCGCGCAGTAGCGTGAACCCGCTCCGCAATCCCGCAAGCACAAGGCCGCTCGCCATTCCGTGTCCTGCGACATCACCACAAACGAGAACGACGCGATCCTTCTCCACGAAGTAGTCGTAATAGTCTCCGCCAACCTCGGTTGCCGGAATACAGATGCTGCAGATGTCGATCCATTCGAGTCGCGGTGCGCACTCGGGGAGCATGCTGAGCTGGAGCTCTCGCGCGTACTGCAACTCGTCCCGCATCCGGATCTGCTCGAGCGCCTGGCTTCGACGACCACTCCAGTCGCCAATCACCTCTCGCCGCATCCGGCGCGACAGAAAGAGCTCGGTTGACAGCGCGATGCCATTCGTCACCGCCGCTCCCACCAGCCCTCCCAGGATGCTGACTCCCGAACCGAAGAACACCATGATGATGACGCTGGCGTAGAGCAGCCCATGCAGGAGCAAGAGTTCCGGAACTCTCATTCTGAGCGGGATCAGAAATAAGGGAATGGTTGCGGCCCAGCCCACCCAGTCGTCCCCTCGACGGGAGAAGATGAGGAGCAGGGCGTGTTGCAGCGGCAGGTACGCGAGTATCGTTGCCGTCACGTGATCGCGGATCCAGTGACCGGCGCGCCAGAATCCCGGTTTGTCGCTGCCGCCGCGGAGGGCGTCCCGTACCAGGAGCAGGCCGGCGAGAATGAGGATCAGGCTCGTGAAGGCCAGAATGAGATCGAAGGACGTTCGCCGAGCCGAATTGCTGCCGAGCAGAATCACCGACATCAGCCCAAAAAAGAGGAGGAGCACCAGCAGCCAGCGAAGATTGCGGAGATCGAACCGCCTGCGGACGGCTTCTTCGTCAGAGGTGCGAGCAACGTCGTCGATGGCCCAGCTGAGCTCCATGCCGCCGGGATGGTAGCTGAGAGTTGAGGAAAGGTGCGATGGGGAGCGCGCTTTCAGCGGGCCGGTGCTCAACTTTGGCGGTGACCAAGGTCTACGAGGAGTGGGGAGATTGAGCGACGTCACCCCGAGCGGGTGGAAGGGCGGGCATGCGAGGGGCCTGGCAAGCTAGTACTCCGTAACGCTAAGGCCAGGTAACAGATCGGCCAGCCGCCGCTTTCCAACGTGCGCGATTCGTCCGAGCAGAGAATCGAGGGGACGACGTAGCCGCACTCGCTCTGCCTGTGGCGTTACGGAGTACGCAG
>DASVLC010000106.1:0-3105 GCA_036385045.1 Thermoanaerobaculia bacterium
GCGTCCCGGTCGCAACAGTGCAGAGTCGAGGACCTCGGGACGGTTGGTGGCGGCGAGCACGATGACGCCTTCGCTCCCCGTGAACCCGTCCATCTCGGTGAGGATCTGATTCAGCGTCTGTTCCTGTTCGCTCGCTCCGCCGAAGGCGAATGCGCCGCGCGCACGGCCGATCGAATCCAGCTCGTCGATGAAGATGATCGCTGGCGCGTGTTCGCGTGCCTGCTTGAAGAGATCACGCACGCGCGCGGCTCCGACTCCCACGATCATCTCCACGAACTCCGATCCACTCATCGAGAAGAACGGAACGCCCGCCTCTCCCGCCACCGCTCTCGCCAGAAGCGTCTTGCCGGTGCCGGGTGATCCGACGAGCAGCACCCCCTTGGGTGCCGTCCCGCCGAGGCGCGTGTACTTCGCCGGATCCTTCAGGAAGTCAACGATCTCCACCAGTTCCGCCTCGGCTTCGTCGATCCCTGCGACATCGTCGAAGGTGACCTTCCCCTCCGCCGTCTGGTCGAAGCGCCGCGCTCCGCTCTTGCCCAGTCCTCCTGTCAGCATCGAGCCGATGTTGCCCCCCTGCCTGGCCGCGCGCCGCATGAACCAGAAGTACACCCCGATCATCAGAAGACCTGGTCCGAAGCTGAAGATCAGCATCGCCAGTGGACTGGTACTCTCCGCCGGCTCTGCGACGATCCTGACGCCGTTCTCTACGAGGAGCGTCTCGAGTCCGGGATCAGCAAACGAGGGGATCGTCGTCGAGAACGCCGTAACCGACTTGCCCTCGTGTTCGACCGGCTTCACGAACTTCCCTTTGACGGTGACTCCCTTGGAGAAGACTTCCGCGACGTTCCTGCTGACCACCTGCTCCTTGAACGCGGTGTACGGAATCTTCGCCGGCGCGCCGAGGGACGGGAACAGCAGACGAACCAGAAGGTAGTTCGCCGCGAGAATGATGAGAAACGTCACCCACGGTCGCTGCTGTACTGTCGGACTCTTCGTGTCTTTCGGTTTCATCGCGTTCATTGCAGGACCTTCCTTCGTATTCTTCAGAGACGCTGGAGGCGTCCCTGGCGTGGAATGCTGCCGAACTTGCCGGCCTGGTAGTCGTTAAACGCCTGAGTGATCTCCGCGCCGCTGTTCATGACGAACGGCCCGCCCATGACGACCGGCTGTCCGATCGGCTGTCCGCTGTAGGCCATCACCACGCTCGGCTCATCGCCGTCGCCCGTCGCCACGGTGATCCGTGAGGCCGCGGTCTGCAGTAGTGGCTCGGACCAGGCGACCTGCCCGGCTCGGACGAGGCGACCGCCGACGATCACTTCACCGGAGAGGACATAGAAGAAGGCTCGGTCGTGGCCGGGCAATACGTGATCGTGGCTGCGATTCGGCTCGAGTGTGATGATCGAGCCACTGATCGGCCAGTTGTTCAGTGCAGGGCCCGAAGTGCCATCAACGCTACCGGAGACGAGATCGATGCGGACGCCGTCGCGTTCGATGGAAGGACGCGTCGTCGCGCGCAGATCCTGATAGCGCGTGCCGACCATCTTCAGCTCGCCCGGCAGGTTTACCCAGAGTTGCAGGATGTGCGCGCGCTCGTTGCGGAAGGCGAGTTCGCGGTGGATGATCCCGCGCCCGGCAGTCATCCATTGGATATCGCCCGCCGTGAGCGCACCGGAGTTGCCGAGGCTGTCGCCGTGCTCGAGCACGCCATCGAGCACGAGCGTGACGGTCTCCAGGCCGCGATGCGGATGCCATTGAAACCCGTTCGTGGAGAACCAGTCCTCGCCGAGCAGAAGGAAAGGATCGGTGAGCATCGGAGTCATCGGCGTGATGATCACGTTGCGGTCGTCGACCTGCGAGTCTCCACCGACGTGGATCTTGTCTTCGACGCGGTCGATGATGCGCTGTGCGTAGTCAGTCATATCGTCGTGACCTCTGCGGTTCGCATACGACCGTGGAACAACGGCCGGTACGCCTCGCGATATCGCCACGCCAGAAAAATCTCGAGGGCTACGACAACTAGCGCCAGCGGCAGTCCGTGCGGATCGAGAAACAGGTGCAGAGCGAAGATGTTCACGATCGCCGGTGCGAGCAGGACGAGTGCGAGCGGCACGAACCGATTCGCGAGGAGCGCTCCTCCGGCAACGATGTAGGTCACGAAAAGTACGGGAAAGACGTATCCGCTGGCGACGAGACCTGCCATGAACGTCGCGGCGTTCCCCTGCATCGCCGGCATCGCGACGAACTGGAGGATGCCATTCAGACCGGTTGCAAAAAAGATGAATCCGAGAAGAATCCGCGCGCCACTGTTGATGAGTCTCACCGCGGTTCCGCGGTGCAGACTGCTCGTGCCGGCGGCCGGCAGGATTTCGGTTGCCATATCGATGTTTCTCCTTCGTAGCGAAGGAATGGCAACCGCGCTGCCACACTCAAGTCATTGATAATGCGATGCTTGCGTGATTAGCGGCGTGTCGGATTCCGACAAATGACGAGCTTCGACACGCAGCGCACGCCACTTCATGTCGCTCGCTTTGAAGAATGGCGGTCACCGCAGCCGCTTTCCTGCGCATCACGTCAAGGCATGTCATGCCTGTAGCGAGGGATCTGGCGGATGCGCGGTCCAAACACGAGCCTCGCACCGCCCGACCACCCAGATCCTCACGCTACGCTCAGGATGACAGCCTAACCAGGCGGACGACATGTCTTTCGAAGTCGGCGAGACTCGATCGGCTCTTCGTCAGGAACTCCGTTCGCCCGAGGCGGAGGCGTGCGCGATCGACGGCTCCGACATCGAGTGCAGAGTAGATGAGCAGAGGTATCTCGGCGAAGGCCCTAACCTCTCGAAGCGCGGCCACGACCGCGAACCCGTCCATGTCTGGAAGCCCGAGATCGAGCACGATCAGACTCGGCCGGTCCTGTCTGCAGCGTTGAACCGCCTCACGTCCGGTGACCGCGTGCGTCGTCTCGATGCCGCGGTTCTGCAGCGCCGCGGTCATGACCCTTGCCAGATCGAGATCGTCCTCCACCAGCAGAACCGACGGCGCGGCGTCGCGATGGGGAGCCGGCTCGCTGAAGGCCGTGCTCGAAACCGCCAGCGGGATCGTGAAG
>DASVLC010000107.1:0-5408 GCA_036385045.1 Thermoanaerobaculia bacterium
CCGCTGCGCGGCGAGATCCTCAGCATGGAAGCACTCGAGGAGCAGGCTCGTGCACTCGCCGCCCGCTTCACGCTCGCGCCGCGAACGACGGGCGGGCGCGACGTTCTCGGCCGGCTCCGCGAGAACGTTCGCTCCCTCCGCGATGCCTATCGACTCCTCTCCGACGATTGCAGGCGGGGGGAAGTCATCGATCCCGCCGCCGAATGGCTCCTCGACAACTTCCACCTCCTCGAAGCGGAATCGCGCTCGGTCATCGACGATCTCCCGACGCGTTATTACCGCGTGCTCCCCCGGCTCGCGCCGCGCGAGCACGCCGGGCAGGCGCGCATCCACGCGCTGGCGCTGGCGCTCGTGCAGCACGGCGACGGGACGCTCGATTCGGAGCGGTTGACGAGATTTCTTTCCGCCTTCCAGAACGTCGCTCCCCTCACGATCGGCGAGCTCTGGGCCTGGCCCAGCATGCTCCGTCTCTCGCTCCTCGAGAACGTCCGCATTCTCGGCGAGCGGATTCTCGACGCCCGCGACGCGCGAAACCGGGCAAACGAAATGGTCTCCGCACTCGAGACTTCGCCGGAGCCCCCGATTCCGGACGACCTCGCCCCTGCCTTCGTCGAGCAGCTTCGCCAGCGGCTGCGGGAACATGATCCGCGAGTTACAGCCCTCAGCGCCCGACTCGACGCCCACCTCGAGGCGAGAGGAACGTCGTCCGAGGACGCCGTACGCGCCGAGCATCAGCGTGAAGCGTCCGACCTCGTCTCGATGGAGAACTCGATCACCAGCCTCCGCTTCTGCGGGACGTTCGACTGGAGCCGCTACTTCGAACGGGTGAGCCTGGTCGAGCAGGTGCTGCGCCGCGACCCGGCGTCGGCGTACATGGAGATGGATTTCGGCAGCCGCGATCGCTACCGGCAGGCCGTCGAAGAGCTCGCCCGGCCGAGCGGGGAGGCGCAGATCGGCGTCGCGCTTCGCGCGATCGAGAGTGCCCGCCAGGCCGCGAAAGAGCTCGGGGCCGATCATCGCGCCGCTCATGTCGGGTATCACCTCATCGGCCGCGGGCGAACCGGCCTCGAGATCGACATCGCGCGCAGACCGCGACTGCATCAGAGAATCCGGCGATTCGCCTTCGCGCACGCCACCGCGCTCTATCTCGGCACGATCACCCTGCTGACCGCGCTCCTTGTCGCCGCTGCATGGCTCTACGCGGGCTCGATCGGCGATCGGCAGATGGCGCTCCTCGCCGCACTCCTCTCCCTGATTCCCGCCAGTGAGCTGGCGATCCAGTTCGCTCAGCGCCTCGCCGCCGCGGCCGTCTCGCCTCGCCGTCTCCCGCGGCTCGACTTCGGCAGCGGGATTCCCGCGGCCAGCCGGACCATGGTCGTCATTCCGACGCTGTTGATGAGCACCGAGGGGGTTGGTCGACTGCTCGATCACCTCGAGGTGCAGGCTCTGGGCAACCTCGACGACAACGTCCACTTCGCGATCCTCAGCGATTTTCCGGATGCCGATGCCGAGTCGGTCCCCGGCGACGATGAGCTCCTGGCCGTCGCGATCGCAGGAATCGAGGAGCTCAACCGCCGGCACGGCGGCGAGGGGAAGAACCACTTCTATCTCTTTCATCGCGCTCGGCAGTGGAACCCCAAACAGGGGGTTTTCATGGGGTGGGAGCGAAAGCGGGGAAAGATCGAGGAGTTCAACCGACTTCTTCGTGGATCGACCGAGACCAGCTTCACCACGCGCATCGGCGACCACTCGATCCTTCCGCTCGTTCGCTATGTCCTGACCCTCGACAGCGACACCCGCCTTCCGCGCGACGTCGCGCGCACGCTCGTGGGGATCATGGCCCATCCCCTCAATCGTCCGGTGTTCGACGAGAAGCTCGGGCGGGTGGTTGAGGGTTACGGCATTCTCCAGCCTCGTGTCAGTGTCACCTACGCGAGCTCCGCAGGATCGCTCTTCGCGCGCGTATATGCCGGACACACCGGAGTCGATCCCTACACGACGGCGGTGTCGGACACCTATCAGGATCTATTCGGCGAAGGGAGCTACACCGGCAAAGCCCTCTATGACGTCGATGCCTTCAGCCACAGCCTGGAGGGACGCGCTCCGGAAGACACGCTCCTCTCGCACGATCTCTTCGAGGGCCTCTTCGCGAGAACCGCTCTCGTCACCGACGTGGAGCTCGTCGACGACTATCCGGCGAATGTTCTCGCGCATGCCCGGCGTCAGCGCCGCTGGGTGCGGGGCGACTGGCAGATCCTCCTCTGGCTCCTCCCATTCGTCCCGTCGAGCGAGGGACTCGCCCGGAATACGCTTCCGATCATCAGTCAGTGGAAAATCCTCGACAATTTGCGTCGGAGCCTCGTCTCGCCTGCGCTCCTCATTTTCTTCGCAGCCGCGTGGACGGTCCTTCCGGGTTCATCGCTCCTCTGGACTCTTGGGGGCCTGACGCTCGTCGCGTTTCCTCTGCTGACCTCCTTTTTCCAGTCCATCCCGCGGAGAGAGGAGCCGTCCAGGGTCCATTTGCGCGCGGTCATCGAGGATGTTGCGACCTCCTTTGCGCAAGCGCTTCTCACGCTCGTGCTCCTTCCGTTTCATGCATGGGAAATGGTTCAGGCGATCGGCGTCACGCTGGTCAGGCTCGTCCTCGGGCGCGGTCTGCTCGAATGGGAGACGGCCGCGGCGCAGGCGGCACGGCTCCAGCGCGGCGGGATCGCTTCCTTCTTCCGCGAGATGGCCGCGAGCCCGATCGCCGCGCTGATCGTTGTCGTTCTCGTCGTGACGATCCGCCCCGGAGCGCTGCCGCTTGCGCTTCCGTTCGCCGTTCTCTGGCTCTTCGCTCCGCTCATCGCGCACTGGCTCAGCCAGCCGATGCCCGCGCGCCGCCACGAGCTCGACGAGGAGGATCGCGCGCTGCTGCTGGAAATCGCGCGACGGTCGTGGGGATATTTCGAAACGCACGTCGGTCCCGCCGACCATTTCCTTCCGCCAGACAACATCCAGGAAGGAAGAGATCCCCTCGTCGCGCATCGCACCAGCCCGACGAACATCGGCCTCGGCATGCTCTCGACGCTCGCCGCGCACGACCTCGGGTTCCTTTCGACCGCGGCGATGGTGGAACGACTCGAGGAAACGCTGACCGCGGCCGAAGGACTCGAGCGCTACGAAGGGCATCTGCTGAACTGGTACGACACGACGACTCTCGCACCGCTCAACCCGCGATACGTCTCGACCGTCGACAGCGGCAACCTCGGTGCGGCGCTCCTGACGCTCGCCGCGGGCTGCCGCGACCTCGCAGGCGCGCATGCCGAATTGGCGGAAAGGCTTACCCGCGTTGCCGACCGCTCCGAAGGTTTCGCGAACGGAATGAGCTTCGGTTTCCTCTACGACAAGGATCGCGGGCTCCTCTCCATCGGCTATCGCCTGGCTGACATCGCGAGTCCCGGGCGGCTCGACCACGGCTACTACGACCTGCTCGCGTCGGAAGCTCGCCTCGCCAGCTTTTTCGCCATCGCGAAGGGCGACCTCCGCGTCGAGCACTGGTTCCACATGGGACGTCCCGTCGTGAGCGTCGATGGCGTTCCAACACTTCTCTCCTGGAGCGGCTCGATGTTCGAGTACCTGATGCCGCTCCTTATGATGAAGACCTACGCCGGGACGCTTCTCCACCGCTCCTGTCGCGCCGCCGTGCGGAGTCAAATCGCTTACGGAAAAAGCCGCCGCATTCCGTGGGGCATTTCCGAGACCGCCTACAACCTCACCGACCGTCTCGGCAACTTTCAATACAAGGCGTTCGGCGTACCGGGACTGGGATTGAAACGGGGCCTGGCCGACGAAGTCGTCGTCACGCCGCACGCGACCGCCCTCGCGGCGCTTGTCAATCCTTCCGCCGCGGTGAACAATTTCCGCCGCCTGGCGGACGAGAAGACCTTCGGGCCTTTCGGCTATTACGAAGCGATCGACTACACGCCGCGCGAGCCGCTCGACGACAAAGCCGTCACGCCGGCCCCTCACGACGGTGTCGTGCTGCAAACGTACTTCGCGCACCACCAGGGGATGACGCTCCTGGCGCTGGCGAACGTCCTGGTCCGTGACGTGATGATCGAGCGATTCCATTCCGACGCGCGGATCCGCGCGACGGAGCTGCTGCTTCAGGAGCGCACGCCGCGCGCCGCCCCGATCATCGAGCCGCGGCCGGCCGAGGAGACGCACCGCACACCGCCCACTCCCGGGCGGGCACCGAGGCGGATCCGGTCGCCTCACCGTCATCACCCGAGCACGCAGATTCTCTCGAATGGTTCGTATGCCGTCTTCATCACGAATTCGGGCGGCGGGTCGAGCATCCGCGGCGAGCGCGCCGTCACGCGCTGGCGCGAAGATCCCACCTCGGATCCGGGAAGCCAGTTCCTCTACCTGCGCGACGTCCACTCCGGAGAGGTCTGGTCCGCTACGTACCAGCCGGCCGGCCTCGAGGGAACCGGCTACACGGCGGAGTTCTTCGCCGACAAAGCCGTCTTCGAGCGCCGCGATCACGAGATTGACCTCCGGCTCGAGATCGCCGTCTCTTCCGAGGATGACGCGGAGGTGCGAAGGATCGCGCTCACGAACAGGAGCGAACGGACGAGAGAGATCGAGGTGACGAGTTACGTCGAGATCTCGCTCGCATCGCTGGCAGAGGACTTCGCTCACCCCGCCTTCGGAAAACTCTTCATCGAGACCGAATGGCTCCAGCCGGCGACCGCTCTTCTCGCCCGCCGCCGCCCGCGCGGTCCGAGCGATCCGTCTCTCACCGCGTTCCATGTCCTCTCGTTCGATGCCACGACGCGCCCTCGCGTCGAGTGGGAGACAGATCGCGCGAAGTTCCTCGGGCGTGGACGCGGACCCGACAATCCGATCTCACTCGACGGCCGGCCGCTGTCCGAGACGGGCGGCGCCGTACTCGACCCGATCCTGAGCCTCCGCACGCGGCTCCGCCTGACGCCGGGCGCCTTCGCGCGACTCTCCTTCACGACCGGTGTGGCGAACGATCGAACCGCCGCGCTGGCGCTGGCGCAGAAGTATCACGACCCCGGAGTCGCAGCTCGCACCTTCTCCTCGGCCTACACCCAGAACCAGGTCGCGCTCCGCCACCTCGGCGTCAGCGCGGAAGAGGTCGAGGTCTTCGACCGGCTCGGCTCGCGCGTCTTCTTCTCCGACGCGACGCTGCGGGAAGACCCCGAGGTCCTCGCCCGGAACGAGCTCGGACAATCGGGATTGTGGGGACACTCGATCTCCGGCGATCTGCCGATCGTGCTGGTGCGCGTCACCGAGCCGAACGATCTCGAGCTCGTGAATCAGGTGCTGCGGGCGCAGGAGCAGTGGCGGCTGAAAGGACTGCGAGCCGACGTGGTCATCCTCAACGAGCACGAAGC
>DASVLC010000108.1:0-1908 GCA_036385045.1 Thermoanaerobaculia bacterium
CGCAGAAGGAGTACTACCTCAACGAGAAGATCAAGGCGATCCACAACGAGCTCGGGCGCAAAGACGACCGCTCGGACGAAGTGGAAGAGCTGCGTCAGAAGATCGAAGACGCCGGCATGCCGAAGGAGACGAAGGAGAAGGCTCTCCAGGAGCTCAAACGTCTAGAGGCGATGCCCGGAGTCAGCGCTGAGGCCACCGTTTCCCGCAACTACATCGAGTGGCTCGTTTCGGTTCCCTGGAAGAAGACTTCGAAAGAGATCAGAGACATCGAGCTCGCCGAGAAGATCCTCAACGAGGACCACTACGGCCTGGACAAGATCAAGGATCGTATCCTCGAGTTTCTTGCGGTCCGGCAACTCGTGAAACAGCCGAAAGGAACCATCCTCTGCTTCGTCGGCCCTCCCGGTGTCGGGAAAACCTCGCTCGCGAAGTCGATCGCAAGGGCGACCGGCCGGAAGTTCGTGAGGCTCTCACTCGGTGGGGTGCGGGACGAGGCCGAGATCCGCGGGCATCGGCGCACCTACATCGGCGCGTTCCCGGGGCAGATCATCCAGAGGATGAAGAAGGCGGGCACGCTCAATCCGGTCTTCCTGCTCGACGAAGTCGACAAGATGGCGATGGATTTTCGCGGCGATCCGAGTGCGGCCCTGCTCGAGGTGCTCGATCCCGAGCAGAACAACTCGTTCGTCGATCACTACCTCGACGTCGAGTACGACCTCTCGAAGGTCATGTTCATCGCCACGGCAAACGTGACGCATACGATTCCGGCGCCGTTGCGAGACCGCATGGAGATCATTCAGCTCTCCGGCTACACGCATCTCGAGAAGCTGTCGATCGCGAAGCAGTTCCTCGCTCCCAAGCAGAAGCAGGAGCAGGGTCTCGAGGAGCCGAAGATCGTCCTGGAGGACAGCGCCCTCGAAGAGCTCGTTGCCGCATACACGCGAGAGGCAGGCGTTCGCGGGCTGGAGCGGGAGATCGGCTCGGTGCTCCGCAAGATCGCGCGTCAGGTCGTGAAGTCGGGTCCTGATTACGAGGTCACCATCGATCGTGCCAAGGTGCGGGAGCTTCTCGGCAAAGCGAAATATCGCTCTCACCAGATTCAGGACAAGGCGGAGATCGGCCTGACGACAGGTCTCGCATGGACTGAGGTCGGTGGCGAGATCCTCACCACCGAGGTCGCACTGGCCAGAGGCAAAGGCAATCTGACGCTCACCGGCAAGTTAGGCGATGTGATGCAGGAATCTGCGCGTGCGGCGCTGTCGTACGTCCGATCGAGGGCCGAGATGTTCGGTCTCGATCCCGACTTTCACGCGAGCATGGACATCCATATCCACGTTCCCGAGGGAGCGATTCCGAAGGACGGTCCGTCGGCCGGCATCACAATGGCGACGGCGCTGCTCTCCGCTGTGACGAAGATCCCCGTTCACCGCGATGTGGCGATGACCGGAGAGATCACTCTGCGCGGCAAGGTACTGCCGGTTGGAGGAGTGAAGGACAAGATCCTCGCCGCCGACCGTGCGGGGATCACGAAAGTGATCCTGCCGGCCGAGAACGAACGCGACCTCGAAGACATCCCGGCCGACGTGCGGGAGCGGATGGAGTTCTACCTCGTCGAGTCGATGGACGAGGTGGTGAACCTCGCCCTCGATGGCACGATTGTTCCATTAGCTGCCAAGGAAAAGCTCCCGGAGCCTGAGAAGGTCATCGGACCCGACACCCCGATTACTCATTGACACAGATCCTGTGAGCGGCTGCTGATCCAGTTTGAAATCTCGAAAATCGTCGTGGAGGGCAGGAACCATTTCCCGCCCTCCACCGTCGCATTTGACAGCATCAGGAAATCCACCGACAATCGTCGCAGTTAACTTCAATCGACTCTTCTCGTTCTTCAACCTTCAGCGTTCATAC
>DASVLC010000109.1:0-8176 GCA_036385045.1 Thermoanaerobaculia bacterium
GTGACGATCGAAGGTTCAAACTTCCAGAGCGGCGCGACCGTCACGTTCGGTACCGATCCGTGTACGGGCCTGATCGTGGTCGACGCCGAGACGATCACCTGCACGACCCCCGCGCACGCCGCGGGCCTGGTTGACGTGACGGTGACGAACCCCGATACGCAGAGCGACGTGCTGACGGACGGGTTTACGTACGTCGAGTCCGAGGCTCCTCCGACGATCGACTCGGTGACTCCCACCAGTGGCCTGACTGCGGGCGGAACCGAAGTGACGATCGAAGGTTCAAACTTCCAGAGCGGCGCGACCGTCACGTTCGGTACCGATCCGTGTACGGGCCTGATCGTGGTCGACGCCGAGACGATCACCTGCACGACTCCTGCGCACGCCGCGGGCCTGGTTGACGTGACGGTGACGAACCCTGACACGCAGAGCGACGTGCTCGAAGACGGGTTTACGTACGTGGCACCGGCCCCGACGATCTCTGGCATAAGTCCCTCGGGAGGGCCGAGCACAGGCGGAACGGAAGTCACGATCACCGGCACCGGTTTCCAGTCCGGCGCCGAGGTCACGTTCGCCGGAAACCAGTGCACTGGGCTGACGGTCGTGAACGCGACGACGATCACATGCACGACGCCGTCGATGCCGGCCGGAACGGTGGACGTGACAGTCACGAATCCCGACGGACAGAGTGCCACCCTGGCGGCGGCGTTTAACGCTTTTCAAGCAGAGGCCATCCCGACCGCCTCGGAGCTGGCGTTGCTTCTCCTTGGCCTCGCGCTCGCCTTCTCGGCCGTCGTGATGCTGCGAGAGGGATGATTTTCTGCGTACGCGGGAGCGCTGGCTCCCGCGTACGCATCGTCGTTAAGCTCTGGCGAATTGACTCCCGGTCGACGACCAACCGGCAGCCGACCGTCACGCGGCGGGGTGCGCTTTGTCATGAGCCACGGGAGCGGCATTGCGGTAACCTATTTACGCGCAGGTCGCGTCATTAGGCGCGAAAGGTCAAGCCCGTTACGCCCCGATTCATTGGAGGCAGCCATCCGTACAATGGCCGTGACTGTGAACAAGAATTACTTGAACTATGCCATCGTTCCCGAGCCCCGCTATGCCTGCTGTCTTGAACTCATCCACGCAGGTTCATGTTGAAGAGTTTGCTTGGAATTAAATAGTTCCGTGCTGCTCATTGCCCATTACACTGCTTCGTAAGCCGCTCCGAGAGTCGGCAATCAACGAGAAGGAGTCTGGAATGCTTCGTCGCGGTACAGTGCTGCTCTTTTGTGCAGTTGTCGCTCTTCTTGCAGTCCCACCCTCGGCTGAAGCTGCATGGACGGTGCTCGTCAACAACGAGGCGGTCAGCTCTCCGACGAGCGAGCCACGGAGTTTGCGCGCGATCGCGCTGACGCCTGACGGTTCTCTGATCTATGCCTCCTTCATTCAGGGCAGCTCGAGCCACGAGGTGCGGGAGTACGACTCGACGACCGGCGCCGAACTGCGTTCGTTCCGCGTGAGCACCGGCGCAGTCCCGGCGGTGTCGATCGCGGTCGACGACCGCGGGATCATCTATGTCGGGCGGAACCCGGCCCAGGGCGACCTGGTTTCGACCTCGGTGATCCGGATCTTCGACTCGATGGACAACTTCGCGCAACTCGCCGAGCTCTTCGTGACCGACGTTGGCCACGACAAACGTCCGCGCGGGATCAAGGCCGTAAAGCTGGGAACCGACTACTACCTGTACACGGCCGGAGCGAGCAGCACGAGCGGAAACATCAACCGCTGGAACGTCAATGATCCCGAGAACCCGGTGCTTGACGTCACGTTCGGGACGGACGGCCTAGTGGACCTCTTTCTACTCGACAATACCGCGGCGTACCTCCGCGGCCTCGACGTGGCCGCCGATGGCACGATCTACGTTGCATCTCTGGATAACGGCAAGATCTTCAAGGTCTCGCCCGACCTCTTGACGATCACTTCGGCGACGATCCCGGGTGGGCGCCTGCCGCACGACGTGGCGCTCGACGGGACGCTGCTCTACGTTTCGACCTACGACGGCGCCGACTCGCGCGTCGAGGTATACGACGCCACGACCCTCACCTGGATTGAGACGATCGACGTGCTGACCGAGGCGGGGACCACTCGCGGAGACGAGGAAGGCTTCCCCGGAATCGAGGTAGGCCCGGACGGCCGCGTTTTCGTCGCCGACCAGCTCTACTATTGGGTGGGTTCGGACCTTCACGACCGCATCTTCGTCTCGTCAGCAGCAGCACCGACGATCGACTCGGTGACCCCCAACAGCGGCCCTGAGGCGGGAGGAACCGCAGTTACGATCGAAGGGTCGTACTTCCAGGACGGCGCGACTGTCACTTTCGGTACCGAGTCGTGTACGGGCGTAGTCGTGGTCGACCCTGAGACGATCACCTGCACGACCCCTGCGAACCCGGCGGGCCCGGTCGACGTGACCGTAACGAACCCCGACACGCAGAGCGACGTTCTCACCGACGGGTTCACATACGTCGCGTTCGTCGCTCCTCCGACTGCCGACTCGGTCACCCCCGACAGCGGCCCGACCGCTGGCGGAACCGCAGTGACGATCGAAGGCTCGGACTTCCAGAGCGGCGCGACCGTCACCTTCGGCTCTCAGGCGTGCACGAACGTCATCGTGGTCGATTCGGAGACAATCACCTGCACTACCCCCGCGCACGCCGCGGGCACGGTCAATGTAACCGTGACCCACCCCGACTCGCAGAGTGACGTCATCGTTGGAGGGTTCACGTTCGTCGCGGCCCCTGTAATCCCCGAACCCGAGCCCATCCCAACCGCCTCGGAGTGGGGACTGATCCTTCTTGCACTCGCGCTCGCCTTCTCGGCTGTTGTGTTCATTCGACAGGGATAATCTCCGCGGACGCGGGAGCTGCCGCTCCCGCGTCCGCTCAGTCGGATAGTCTCCTCTGAGTCGCGGAGGGACCCCGGACCATCCTTGGCCGCGCGGTTCTCTGAACCCGAGCAGACCCACCTCTTATGGTATGGCGGCCCTGCCGTCGCCGCGTCGACTGCATCCTGTTGTTTCAAACGGGGGCGCAAGATTGGGCGTGACTTTCATCCGAAAGAGCTTACTGTAAGTACAGGTGGAGGAATCTGCTTCCGCCGTTCAGTCCCATCTGAGTTAAGGCAGATTTTCTGAACTCAGCCCTTGGCAGCTCCGCGGCCGCATCTCGGCGCGGGTTCTGCATCAGGCTCAGCAGTGTTCCTGACCAGCATAAGGAAGGAAGTACCGATGAAGACGTCCATGCGTTCTCTGAGCCTTTCCATAATCATTTTCATTCTTCTATCAGGCAGTGTCGCGCTCTCGGCGCAGCCCACCCTCGGCACAGCCGCCGATTTCGGGGTGCTGGCCGGGTCGACCGTCACGAACACAGGGGCATCCTCCGTCGACGGGGATGTCGGCGTCAGTCCCGGCAGCGCCATCGTCGGGTTTCCGCCCGGCACGCTGACGGGAACGATGCACGCGAACGACGCGGTGGCCATCCAGGCTCAGTCGGACCTCACGACGGCGTACAACGAGGTCGCCGGCACGGCGTGCACTGCCAACCTGAGTGGCAGCGATCTCGGGGGCATGACCCTCACGCCAGGCGTTTACTGTTTCGACAGCTCGGCGCAGCTCACCGGGACGCTCACGCTGGACGCACTCGGGGATCCGAATGCAGTATTTCTCTTCAAGATCGGGAGCACGCTCACGACCGCGAGCAACTCCACCGTCCTCCTGCAGGGGAGTGCCTCGGGGTGCAACGTCTTCTGGCAGGTTGGCAGTTCAGCGACGCTCGGCACGACCTCGCGGGTCGAGGGCAACATCCTCGCCCTGACCAGCATCACCCTGAACACGGGCGCGACTGTCTCAGGCCGCGTTCTGGCGCGGAACGGAGCGGTCACGCTCGACACCGCCACCATCGTCGACTGCGCGTCGGGCTGCGGTCCGATCACGCTCGATCCGGCGACACTGCCTGCCGGTGTGGTTGACACCCCCTACAACCAGACCATCACAGCAACAGGCGGAACGTCGCCGTACGAGTTCGAGATCGTCGACGGATTCCTCCCCACGGGCCTCAGTCTGTCCCTCACCGGAGACATCACCGGAACCCCGACCGCGACCGGAAGCTTCACGTTCACCGTACGGGCCACCGATGATGTGGGATGCGTCGGGACGCGCATCTACACGATCGTCATCAATCCAGTTGTGATTGGAGGCTGCCCCACCATCACTGTCTCTCCGGAGACGCTCCCGCTGATGGTTCCGGGAACGCCGTTCAGCCAGATGATCGAGGCTGATGGCGGCGAGGAGCCGTACGTCTTCACGCACACGGCCGGAACTCTCCCTCCCGGTCTATCCCTCGCTTCTGATGGTCTTCTCGACGGCACGCCGACCACGCCCGGCAGCTATACGTTCACGGTCACCGCGACCGATGAGGACGGGTGCATTGGAACGAGGATCTACACGGCGCTGGTCGATTGCCCCACGATCGCAATTGCCCCGATGGTGCTTCCGGCGCTCCAGGTGGGAGCTCCGTACAGCCAGCTTCTCATCGCCAGCGGAGGAACATCGCCCTACGTCTTCCTGCTCACGGGAGGTGTGCTTCCAGCTGGCCTGACTCTCTCCAGCGACGGGTTGATTTCCGGCACGCCCACGACCGAAGGTTCGTTTACCTTCACCGTTACGGCCACGGACGCCAACTCGTGTGCGGTAAGTCGCACGTACACCGGTGGGGTGGCGGTCGCCATCCCGACGCTGGCTGAGTGGATGCTTATCCTGCTCGCCGGTTTCCTTGCGATCATCGGACTGGTGACCCTGCGGCGTTAGGCTCAGCTTTCTGGTCACTTCCGTCCCCCCTGCCGCGCGTCGGCCGGGGGGACGTTCTGCGTTCAGGTGTCGTTTCCATAGCGTCACCACAGCGAGGCCCCTGAAGTTCTATGATTTCTCCATCCGGAGGACGTATGCGATCTCGCGCTGGGGCAGTGCTCTCGCTGTTGCTTCTCTTTCCGCCGGCTCTCCTGGCTGGCGAGCTGCTGTGTGGCACCAGCGCGGCCAATGACGCGAGGCTCCAAGCATTGCATGAGCGGCCGGGCCGCGAACGCACCCGCCTCACCGCGCACGCGACCGCCGCTCCGGTGTTGCTTCGAGACGGCGCGTTCTACCTCGGAGACGACGACGCGATCAGCTTCGGCACACGCCGCTTCGATCTGAACGGACAGTCGCTGGTGTTCGAGCCGCAGGATCAGACCCGTTTCGCCGTTCGCCGGGAGCCGCTTCGATACGCCGAGCCGGTGGGGACGTTTCTACACGACTTCGAGACCCCTCCAGTTGGTTCGTGGCATTACCGTTCGTACGACCTGACCCGTTTCACCCTGCCGTTATTCGGCGAATCCGTGACCCGGTTGTACTTCAGCGCGTTCAACGGAGTTCATCTCACGCCTCCCGGCGAAGTATCCGCGGCCCAATTCACCGATCTCGAGGCCGCCCTCTACCGGCAGCCTCTCATTTCTCCGCTGCTGATCACGAACAGGAAACCGAAAAGGCTTGCCTATCCGAAGTTGTTCGTGACCGAGTCGGACGACGCGCTGATCGTCACCTGGCGTAGCGAATCGGGAGAAGCATTCGGCTACGACGTGCAGGCGGAGCTCAGGAAGGACGGGACGATCGTCTACTCGTATGCCTCCATGCGTGAGATGCGGTGGGGAGCGCCGGTCCTTTCTTCCGGCTTCGATCCCGGTTCGGTTCCGTCGCGTGTGCTGGCTGCAGTCAACGATGCTCCCGCCGATCTGGCTGCCGGTCACCGAGAAGCGCTCAGTCCGATGCTCGAGATTCAGCGCGTGGAGCTGCGACGCATCGATGAGAGCGAGCTGTTGAAGGTCCGCATTCAACTTGCCGGGCCGATCGATGCTTCAGCGCTCCTGAATGACGAGACGGTGGTGTTCGTAGCCCGGGTGGGTACTTCCGAAGCCTGGCTCGAGATCGGACGGAGCGACTGGAAGATCACTCCATTTGACCAGAGCGCCGCCGTGGTTCATGGCGATGCGGCCCGGATTATCGGCAACGTCATCGAAATCTACGGTCTGCAGCCGGCTGCGCATACGAGTACGAATCCCGCTCTCCATGTCTGGAGCTTTGGACCTTCGTTCAAGTTCGGAGATCTGGCGAGCGTGACGGTTCCGTTCGATCCACCCGCGAGGCGCATTGCTTCGGATTTCTCGTCACTGCCGAACGGATCCGTCATCGCAGCTCCGGTGACCGAGCCGTTCACTCTCGGCGCTCTGGATGTGTATGAGGTCTGGGACCGCATTCAAGGAGCATTCGCGCTCAGTTCGTACGCAATCGACGCGGTCGCGATTTATCAGAGTTTCTACAGCGACATCATCTTCTATGCGGGAGCGTATGCGGCGGGTGGCAATCCGCAGGTTGCCGGAATCCGGCCGTCGTCGAGTCAGGTCGGCCCACTGGTCTCGAAGGCGCCGACGCTGCTGCACATGAATCAACTCACGTATGGGTACAACAGCGCCACCGAACCGGCATCACTCGTGTTGCTTCATGAGCTCGGTCATCGCTGGCTCTACTTCGTCAGTATCCGTGAGGGAGAGCAGGTGACGCGCTCCCTCAATCCGATCGGCGCTCATCCGGCGGCGTATGTCCACACCCCGGCTGCGTTCCCTGTCTATGCGGAAAGGGAGGCATCCGTCATGGGAGGGGCCTACTTCACGCCACTCGCAGCGGGTCAGTATCAGGCGCGGGTCAGGAGCGCAGGATTCAGTTGGATGGATCTTTATCTGATGGGGCTTGCGGCACCCGAGGAAGTCGAGCCCTGGTACTACCTGGCCAACACCGTCCCGGCGTTGCCTCAGGCATACGCGCCGGAGGACGGTGTGATCGTCTCGGGTGGCCGCCGCGACGTAACTCTCGAGCAGGTGACGAGCGTGCACGGGATGCGGGATCCGTCCGCGGGATTGAGCCAGAAGACCTTCCGCGTAGCCTTCGTGCTGGTAACGGAGGGCGGCGAGCCGACCGCCGAGGAGATCGCGAAGATGAACGAGTGGCGCAGCCTGCTCGAGCGCGACTTCGTGCTGGCAACGGGAGGAAGAGGCCGGGTCGAAACGCGTTCATCCGAACCGGCGAAGCGCCGCGGCGTGCGATGAAACGGCAAACAGGCATGATCGAAGAGATCTACCTCCGCAAGCTCGGACTGGTGCTGCCGCTCGCGCCTGTGATCGAAACGCTTCGCTTGATCCACGTTGCGCACCTCTCCGCCTTCACCTTCGATAATCTCGAGATCCAGCGTGGCGGCACCATCAGGCTCGATCCCGAATCGCTCGTGCAGGGATTTCTGTCACGTGGTGGCGGGTACTGTTTCGAGCACAACACGGTGCTCGCGACGGTTCTGCGCGAGCTCGGCTTCGAGGTCAGGGTTCTCCTCGGGAGGGCGGGCCCGCGCGAAACGCGGGCGCTCAATCACATGCTCCTGCGTGTCGACGTCGGGGGCGAGCCATGGATCGCTGATACCGGTTTCGGCGGCGAGGGTCTACTCGAGCCGATCCCGTTGCGAGAGAACGTTCGTGTCGCGCAAGGTGGAATCGAGTACACATTCCACCGCGATGAGCATCACTGGACTCTGATGATGCACTACGGCGAGAGAAGCGAGTTTCTGTACGAGTTTGCAGACGCGCCGCACACGATGGGCGATATCGAGATTGCGAACTACTACACCGCGACACACGACTCGTCGATCTTCCGGAGAACCCTGACGATTCAACGCAGCACAGGTCTAGAGCGCATCATCCTGCGCCCATCGGTTGTCACGCGCTACATAGATGGCGCGCGCACCGACACGGCGATCGATCCCTCGCAACTTCGTGCTCTGGCGCTCGAGTTGTTCGGGATCGAGCTCGGCGAAACGCCGCTGCTGTTCGAGAGCGCACGACCAGCAGACAAGGGCTGAGGGCCGAGGGCCGAGGGGGGTGAAGCAGGGCCGAGCGACCAAGCCTGTCATCCCGGGCCAGGCAACGGCGTGACGCCGCGACTGAGAATCATGACAACAACGCGCCTGTCATCCCGAGCCGCCGGAGCCCCTTGGGGGTGGGCGGGCGGGTGTGAGGGGCGGAGGACGGAGAGGGATCCCTTGCCGACGACCCACAAGTGCAC
>DASVLC010000110.1:0-12624 GCA_036385045.1 Thermoanaerobaculia bacterium
CCCTTCGGCTTCGCTCAGGGCCACCCTCTCCCCGCTAGAATCGCGGGGAGAGGGGCGACAAGGCTACGGTTCCTCGGTTCCTGGGGTCCGTAGCGCAGGCGTCCTCGCCTGCCGTACCGCGGACGTCCTCGTCCGCAGACCCGGTCAGACGCCGCACTGGCGCGACAACCATTAAACTGCCGCCATGCGTAGACTCCTGAAAGTGGGCTTCGTGCTGGCGGCCGTTGCAGTGACGGCGGTGGTGGTCGTTTCGGCTCGCGGAGCCCAGCGTGAGGCGGCACCGCAGGTGACGGGCAGTGAGCGGGCGGGAGCCGATGACTCACGATTCCAGGTGCGGATCACCGACGAGATGATCCGGCACAGCCGGATCCGCGACACGCTCTACTTCGTCGGGATCGCATACAGCGCCGCGGTGCTGGTTCTGCTTTTGTTCTCGGGCCTCTCGCGACGGATCAGAGATATGGCCGCTCGCGGTACGAAGAAACCGTTCGTGATGGCGATGATCTACATCGCAATCTTCACGGTTGCAGTCGCGCTGCTCGAGTTTCCTCTGAGCTATTACTCGGGGTTCATCGTGCCGCACCAGTTCGATCTCACCGATCAGTCTTTCGTCTCCTGGATGGGCGATCAGATCAAGGGTCTCGGCGTCGGCGTTCTGATGGGAGCCCCACTCGGAGCGCTGGCGCTGCTCGGCATCCGCAGCACTCGCCGCTGGTGGTTCGCTCTCTGGCTCGGCAGTCTTCCAATCATGCTGCTGATGATCATTATCCAGCCGATCGTTCTCGATCCGATCTTCAACAAGTTCGAGCCGCTCGAGAACCAGCAGTTGCGCCAGAAGCTCGTCGACCTCGCTTCACGCGCCGGAATCGAGGGTGGTCGCGTCTACCAGGTGAACAAGTCGAAGCAGACGACGACGATGAACGCCTACGTCAACGGGATTGGACCGACGAACCGGATCGTCATGTGGGACACGTTGCTCGCGAAGCTGGACGAGGATGAGGTCCTCGCCGTGATGGGTCACGAGATGGGCCACTACGTGATGAATCACATCTGGAAGGGATTCGGCTTCACGGCTGCCCTGGCATTCGTGATTCTGTTCCTCGGCCAGAAGCTCCACGACAGAGGAGCGGCGAAGTGGGGTCCGCGGTGGGGCTTCGCCGAGCGTGGCGATCCGGCCTCGATCCCGTTGTTGCTGCTCATCGGCAGCCTGCTGGTGTTTCTGCTGTCGCCGGTCATCAGTGGCTACTCGCGGACGATGGAACGCCATGCGGACATGTTCGCCCTGGAGATGACGCAGCTCAACGAACCGATGGCGACCGCATTCATCAAGTTCGCCGAAGATTCCAAACGCGATCCGCGGCCTCATCCTTTCGTAAAGTTCTGGCGCTACTCGCATCCTCCGATTTCTGAACGGATTCCCTTTGCCCTGTCGTACCGCCCGTGGGAGACGGGCGAGCCGAACAGGTTCTGGAAAGAGTGAAGAGTGAAGAGTGAAGAGTGAAGGGGGAAGGGTGAAGGGTGAAGAGTGAAGAGTGAAGGGCGAAGAGTGAAGGGTGAAGACCTGAACACGGGAATTGGGATACCCTCCCCCCTTCTCTTTTCACTCTTCACTCTTCACCCTTCGCTCTTCGCTCTCACCCTTCACCTTTCAATCATCAGGAGGTTCTCATGCAGGATCCGAAACCGGGCAGCACCGCGGCGGAAGGTGCTGCGGCGATTTCCGTCGCAGAAGAGAGCAACAAGCCGCTCATCGGCCGGAAGGACGAGCTCGAGGAGCGGTGTGTCAACACCATCCGCTTCCTCGCGGTCGATGGGGTCGAGAAGGCGCATTCAGGCCACCCCGGCACACCGATGGGCATGGCTGATATGGCTTATGTCCTCTGGACCGAGTTCCTGCGGCACGACCCGTTGCATCCCGACTGGACGAATCGTGACCGGTTCATCCTTTCGGCCGGGCACGCGTCGATGCTGATCTATTCGCTGCTCCATCTGACCGGCTATCCCGAGATGACCATGGCCGAGTTGCAGAACTTCCGGCAGTGGGGCTCGCGCACCGCGGGACATCCGGAATACGGACACGCCGCCGGAGTGGAAGTGACCACGGGCCCGCTGGGGCAGGGTTTCGCTCACGGCATCGGCATGGCGCTCGCCTCGAAAATGCTGGCGGCCCGCTTCCAGAACGATGATCCGTTCAACCCCGTCCATCACTTCGTCTACTCGATCTGTTCGGACGGCGATCTGATGGAGGGAATCAGTTCCGAAGCCGCTTCCCTCGCCGGTCACCTCGGCCTCGGCAATCTCATCTATTTCTACGACGACAACGACATCTCGATCGAAGGGGAGACTCGTCTCGCGTTCTCGGAAGAGGTGAAGAAGCGATTCGAAGCTTTCGGGTGGCATGTGCTCTCGATCGACGGCCACGATCGCGCTGCGATCCGCAAGGCCATCCGCAAGGGCCAGAAGGAAACGGCACGGCCGACACTCATCGCGGCAAAAACCGTGATCGGGTGGGGAAGTCCGAAGTTCCACGGCACGGCAAGGGCTCACGGAGAGCCTCTGGGCGCCGACGAAGTGAAGGCGACGAAAGAAGCGCTCGGCTGGCCCCAGGAGCCGACCTTTTTCGTTCCCGGCGAAGTCCGCGCCGAGTTCGAGAGAAAGACGAAGAAGCTCTCGAGGGAGCGGAAGAAGTGGGAGAAGGAGATGACGGCGTGGCGGGCTCGCCATCCCGAGTCTGCTGAAGAGTGGGACCGCTACTGGGCAAACTGGCTGCCCGATGGCTTCGAACTGCCGCTGCTCGAAGCGGGGAAATCGGACAAACCGGCAGCGACGCGAGCGCTTTCCGGACAGGTCATTCAGAAAATCGCAACGATCGCGCCCTTCGTGGTCGGCGGTTCCGCTGACCTCGCACCGTCGACGAACACTCTGATCAAGGAGTCGGGCAGTCTGGCCAGGAGTCGCGGTGAAGAAAAGCGCCCGCCGGCGTTCGACGTCTTCAAGAGCAGGAACCTGCACTTCGGCATCCGCGAGCATGCAATGGCTGCGATCGTCAACGGGATGACCCTGTACGGTTCATTCCGCTGCTACGGAGCGACCTTCCTGATTTTCTCTGACTACATGCGTCCCTCAGTGCGGCTCGCCGCATTGATGGGGATCCCTTCCATCTTCCTGTTCACGCACGATTCGATCTTCCTCGGCGAAGACGGCCCGACGCATCAACCGGTCGAGCACCTCTGGTCGCTGCGACTGATCCCCAACCTGACGCTCTTCCGGCCTGCCGATGGCGTCGAGGTCGCGATGGCGTGGGCCCATGCGATCGAAACGACGACCGGTCCGACGTTGATCGTACTGACCCGGCAGAAACTCGACCCGATCGAGAGGCCTCTGGAGTTCGATCCGAAGCGAATCAAGCGTGGCGCCTACCTGCTCGATGGTTACGAGGAAGGCGAGCTTACGATCATGGCGACCGGTTCAGAAGTTCCGCTCGCGGTGAAGACCGCCGACCTGCTCCGCGCTGAAGGAGTGGCTGTGCGGGTCGTTTCTGCACCGTCGCTGGAACTGTTCGACCGTCAGTCCCGTGAGTATCGCGATGAGGTGCTCGGCGATCGCAGCCGCATCGTCTGCATGGAGGCCGGCCGCTCGGACGGCTGGTACAAGTACGTGAATCAGGACGCGCTGGTCATCGGGATTGATCGTTTCGGAGCCTCGGCTCCGTACGAGCGGCTCGCCGAGGAGTTCGGCTTCACGTCCGAGCATGTGGCGGAGCGGATTCGTCAGTGGCGCAGGAGCGATGCGTGATCGTTGCACGCTGGCTGCTTGCAGCCTCGGTGACGGTGGCGCTCGTCCTCCCGTTGCAGGCCGACTATCGAGAGTTCCTCGAGCTGGCGCGAGACCCGTCCATCGAAACGAAGCTGCGGATGGCCGCGGAAGCGACGCTGAAAGCTTATCCGAAGCTCGAGGCCGGGAATCTCGCGATCAGCGTCATCGACATGACCAACCCGAATACGATCGCTCGCGCAGACCACCGCGGAGAGATTCCTTTCTATCCCGCGTCCGTGATCAAGCTCTTCTTCATGGCGGACGTCTTCGTGACCGGCAACGAGAAGGTCGCCGACATGGAGAGGGCATTGAAGGAGATGATCGTCGTATCGGATAACGATGCGACGGCGTATGTCGTCGACGTGCTGGCCAGAACGGCCCCCGGCGTCTCGCTGCAAGGCCGTGCGCTGCAACGTTTCATCGAGAGCCGACGGGAGATCAATCGGCGGTTCGAGCGGCTCGGCTACACCGGCAACGTGAGCGCAATGATGAAACCGTGGAGCTTCGGACCCTACGGGCGCGAGTTGCAGCTGCTGGGACCAGATCGGGTGAACCGTAACAAGCTGACGGCGAACGCCACCGCTTCACTGCTGCTCTGGATCGTCCGGCGCCGTGCGCCAGGTTCCGGAGAGATGATGGAGCTGATGCACCGTCCTCTCTCGCCGGTTCGTGACGACGAGAACCAGATCAAGGAGTTCATCGGCGAGGCATTGCCGACGGACGCCAGGCTCTGGTCGAAGGCAGGATGGACGAGCGAAGTGCGGATGGATGCGGCGTACGTCGAACTGCCAAACGGACGCAAACTCGTTCTCGTGATCTTCATCCGCGGCACGGCGGACGACACGACTCTCATCCCGGCGATCACCAGGAACGTGTTGACGGAACTGGAGTGAAGATGATTTCCGCGCCCGGTTGGTCGAGCCAGTCGGTGGTGAGTGGGACGAAGCGGCGGCCGTGGAAGCGGTGCTGGAGTTGGGGCGGGAGGGGAGTCGGAACAGTGACGTGCGACTCGAGCTCATCGAAGAGCTGCGACTGCAGATCGGGGCACTCGATGAGTCCCCACGCGCTGGGGTCGGGATTCGCGACGGTCACGATGTAGTCGCCCGTGCTTTCCAGATCGATCTCGATTGCAGTGGCCTCGTCGAGACGACGATCGATCCACCACTGCAGATGCGTGTGCGAGCCGTACGCGCTGATCTCGTAGATTCCTTCCGCGACGCGAACGGCCGCCGGCAGATGGCGAAGCCCGCGCGTCTTCGTTCCATACATGTGCGCACCGAGGGCCGCCGTCATGTCGTAGGGCGCCAGCACGAGGTCGACGAAACCCCAGAAGCGTCTGTGCACAGCCAGGGAGAATCTTTCCCGGCCAATCGCAATCAGCCGCTCGAACGCCGAGCCGACGGGAGCAAGCAGGGCAAAGACCCGCTGCACGTCGTGCATGTCGTCTGGTGCTGTTTCCTCGACGCGAGGGCGGTATAGAAAGGTCACGGTACCCTGCTCGAGTGTCATAGGCCGCGTGAGCGGCTGTATCTGTCCCACAACCTGCACGTTTCAAGAATCGATCCGAGATCGGAGGAACCGAACAGCCTCCGGGGCCTTGCGAATGGCTGGAAGAGATTCTCCCCTCGGCCCTTCACCGTGATCGAAGGCGGCGAACCGAAGGATCCCACGCGTCTTCTTGTAGCGCGGACGTCCCGTCCGCCGTACCGCGGACGTCTCGTCCGCCCGGGGGGCGTCTCGCCCCCCGCGCCGGCTACCTCGCCCCACGCAAGAGAATAGGCACAGCCTCACGGCTGCCCTCGGCCTCTATTCAGGCACGAATCCCGCGTGCCGGACACAGGCAGGAGAAGTCATGGCACGCGGATGGGAAAGTAAGTCTGTCGAGTCCCAGCAGAGCGACGAGCCTCTCGAGGTGAAGCCTCGCCTCAAGGAGGAAGAAGCCGCGCGGGTGGCGGAGCGCGAGAGCCTCGAGAGATCGCGACGACGGATCGCGACCGAACTGGAGACTGCCCGATCCGATGTGCACCGCACAGCGTTGGAGCATGCACTCCGGCACCTGGACGACGAACTGCAGAAACTCCTGTAGTGCGTACGTGACTCCGCGGTTCTACCCGCGCTGCAGCAGCTGCGCGACGCGTTACAAGCGATGTTGCGGTAAGCTGCACGTGAGGTCCGGACGGACGCCGCCGGGCGCCCCGTCCACACGCCTTGACCGCTTCTCGCGCGGCCCATAGACTCGCGACGCCTCTCTCGCGGCCCCACCGCTGCGAACTCCAGACAAGGAACTGCAATGCCTTACAACACTTTCAACACCCTCAGCACCTTCGACCTCGGCAATGGGATGAGCGGCAATCTCTACTCGCTCCCGAAGCTGGAAGAGGCCGGCATCGGACCGGTCTCCAGACTGCCGGTCAGCATCCGCGTGGTGCTCGAGTCGGTTCTTCGCAACGCCGACGGACGGAAGATCACCGAGAACGATGTCCGCACTCTGGCGAACTGGCGTGCGGACGCCGAGCGAACGGAAGAGATCCCGTTCATGGTCGCGCGCGTTCTCCTGCAGGACTTCACAGGTGTTCCACTGCTGGTCGATCTCGCGGCGATGCGGGCCGCGGCGCAGCGTGCAGGAAAAGATCCTCGGATCATCGAGCCGCTCGTGCCGGTGGATCTCGTCATCGACCACTCGATTCAGGTCGACTACTTCGCACGCCCCGACGCTCTCGATCTGAACATGGAGATCGAATTCCGTCGCAATCAGCAGCGGTACCAGTTTCTCAAATGGGGAACCCAGGCGTTCAGCGGATTCCGTGTCGTGCCTCCGGGCATCGGAATCGTTCATCAGGTGAACCTCGAGTACCTGGCGCGCGGCGTGGTCGAGCGCGAAGGCATCTGGTATCCGGACTCGCTGGTGGGTACGGACTCCCATACGACGATGATCAACGGGCTCGGCATCGTGGCCTGGGGCGTCGGCGGAATCGAGGCCGAGGCTGGAATGCTCGGCCAGCCTGTCTACTTCCTCACGCCTGACGTCGTCGGAGTCCATCTGACCGGCCGGCTGCGCGAAGGGGTCACCGCAACAGACCTGGTCCTGCGCATCACGCAGTTGCTGCGGCGGGCGAAGGTGGTAGGCAAGTTCGTCGAATACTTCGGCGAGGGGGCGGAATCACTGCCCGTCGCCGACCGCGCCACGATCGCGAACATGGCTCCGGAGTATGGCGCCACGATGGGGTACTTCCCGATCGACGAAGAGACCTGCCGCTATCTCGAGCTTACCGGCAGGACGCCAGAAGCGATCGATACCTTCCGCAACTACTACCGCGCGCAGGGGATGTTCGGGATTCCCAAGAAGGGTGAGGTCGAGTACACGAAGGTGCTCGAGCTGGACCTGGCGAGTGTCAAGGCGAGTGTCGCCGGGCCCAAACGGCCGCAGGACCGCATCGAGCTCGACGACCTGAGGACGACGTTCATCAACATGCTGCAGGCAGAGCAGCCGGATGGTTACGGCAAGTCCGCCTCGGAAGTCGAGCGAAGCGTGCGTACGGTGATCGGCGCATCGAGTGACGCGGTGATCAGCGGTGGCGGCGAGCAGGACATGTCCACCGCGCCGGTGGCCGAAGAGACGAAGAATACGAGCGAGCTCACCGAGTACGAGATGGTCAATAATCGGCCCTCTCCCAATCGCGTGGATGGTGAGACGGCACGCGACGAATTGCCGGCCATGGTGGCGGACCTGCATCACGGCGATGTGCTGATCGCAGCAATCACCTCCTGCACCAATACGTCGAACCCTTCGGTCATGCTCGCGGCAGGCCTGCTCGCGAAGAAGGCCGTCGAACGGGGATTGCATGTATCGCGCGTGGTGAAGACCTCCCTTGCTCCCGGATCAAGGGTGGTCACCGAGTACTTTCGCAAGTCGGGTCTCGACACCTATCTCGACCGGCTCGGTTTCCATACCGTGGGCTATGGCTGCACGACCTGCATCGGAAATTCGGGACCGCTCGACCCGCTGATCGAGGATGCGATCAATCGGAATGATCTCATCGGCGTCTCGGTACTCAGCGGGAACCGGAACTTCGAGGCACGGGTCCATCAGTCGATCCGCGCCAACTTCCTCATGTCTCCGCCTCTGGTCGTCGCCTTCGCGCTCGCCGGAAGGATCGACATCGACATGGCGAACGAGCCGCTCGGCCGTGGAGGCGACGGGGTGCCGGTGTACCTGCGCGACATCTGGCCGACTCTGGACGAAGTTCGCGACGCGATCCGTTCCTCGGTTGCCCCCGAAGACTTTCGCTCGCTGTATTCGAACTTCGCGGAGCAGAATCCGCTGTGGAATCAGATTCCGTCGTCGACAGGGCACATCTACGATTGGGATGAAGAGTCAACCTACATCCAGGAGCCGCCGTTCTTCATCGACTTCAGCATGAGTGCCGGGAGCCTGTCGGACGTGCGCGGAGCACGCCCCCTCGCGATCTTCGGCGATTCCGTGACCACGGATCACATCAGCCCCGCCGGCTCGATCAAGGCCAGCTCCCCGGCCGGACGCTATCTCTCCGGCAAGGGAGTCGAAGTACAGGACTTCAACAGTTACGGGTCACGTCGTGGCAACGATCGGATCATGACGCGAGGAACCTTCGCGAACGTCCGAATCAAGAACCTCATGGTTCCGGGAGTGGAGGGAGGCGTCACCGTGCACCACCCCTCGAGTGAGCGGATGGCCATCTACGATGCGGCCCTCCGTTATGCCGAAACGCAGACGCCGCTCATCATCTTCGCCGGACAGGAGTACGGCACAGGCAGTTCACGCGACTGGGCTGCGAAGGGGACGAAACTCCTCGGCGTGCGCGCGGTCGTGGCCGAGAGCTTCGAACGAATTCACCGCTCCAACCTCGTCGGGATGGGCGTGCTTCCGCTGCAGTTCGCGGAAGGGATGAACGCCGGGACGCTTGCACTCGACGGAACCGAGACGTTCGACGTGGTTGGAGTCGAGTCCGACCTCCACCCGCGGCAGCAGGCAACGCTCCGGATTCATCGCAGCGGCGGGACGACCGACGAGGTCTCTGTAACGGTCAGAATCGACACCCCGATCGAGGTCGACTACTACCAGCACGGCGGGATCCTTCCGTTCGTACTGAGGCAGTTGATGGCGTAGGGGTGTGGGGCGCGAGCCCGCGAGCGAGATGTACGTCCGTTGGGCGCGAAGATCTTCGATCTGGATCTCTTGTCGATCCTTCCTTGCCCATGCCTTGTTGCCCTTCTCCCCCCCGCGCGTTTCGCGGGGGGGAAGGGCGACAAATCGCATGTTTGGCGAAGCGTCGAGTCGCGCCCGATGAGGGGATCCTTCGGCCGTCCTTCACCCCTCCCGCCAGCCCACCCACCCTCGGGGTTCCGGCGGCTCAGGATGACAGGCAGGCGAAGTGCGATGCCCGAGGATGGCACCGCCCAACACCAGATCCCTCACCGCAACGCCCCCCTGGGGCACGCCCTTCGCAATTCACGCATGCATGAGCAAGCACACTCCGAATCAAGACTTCTACAAGATTGGCGGACGCGACCATTCCGAGGGTCCGGACAAGGCGGTTGTGACGGAGCTTCACCGGCAGAAGTACGCCGAGAGCGAGAAGGACGTGAAGCGGAACTTCATCCCCGGAGAGGCACCGGTCGGCGAAACCTCTGCCGACGAGGGTGAGGAGAAGTCGGACAAGTGACATCACTGCACGAGCTGGAGACAGGTCGAGCGCCGGTCTTGTCGCGGCGAGGAACCGAGATGCCTGCCTCGCCGATCCGCAAGCTCGTGCCGCTTGCCGACGCGGCGAAAGCGCGCGGGACCCGTGTGCTTCACCTGAATATTGGACAGCCGGATATCGACACTCCTCGCTGCATGCTCGACCGGCTCGCCCAGATCGACGACCGCGTCATCGAATACTCACCGTCGACAGGGACTCCCGCATTTCTCCGCTCGATCAGGAAGTACTACGAGCGGAGGCTGGGGCTGACGCTCTCGGAGAACCAGATTCTTGCAACGACCGGCGGGAGTGAGGCGATCCTGTTCGCGTTCACGGCATGCGCGAACGAGGGCGATGAAGTGATCGTGGTCGAGCCGTATTACGCGAACTACAAGGCGTTCGCGACGATGGCTGCGCTGAAGCTGATCCCGGTGACGAGTCGCGGAAGAGACGGCTTTCACCTTCCGCCGAGACATGTCTGGGAGCGTGTCGTGACGCCGCGCACGCGGATCGTGATCATCTCGAACCCGAGCAATCCGACCGGTACGGTGTACACCCGCGAGGAGATGGAGATGCTTGCGGAGTTCTGCCGCGAGCGTGGCCTTTTCCTTATCTCCGACGAGGTCTACCGGGAGTTCGTCTACGACGGCGCGAAGGCGGTCAGCGCGCTCGAACTGGCGGGCATGGACGAGCTCGTCGTCGTCGTCGACAGTCTCTCGAAGCGTTACAGTGCCTGCGGCATCCGGCTCGGCTCACTCGTAACGCGCAACGCGGAGATCTATGAAGCGAGTCTGCGAATGGCGCAGGGGCGGCTGTCGCCTCCATCGCTCGCGCAGTTCATCGCGGTGGGCGCGGAGACGCTCGGGGATGAATACACCGAGGGAATCCTGACCGAGTATCAGCGACGTCGCGATGTCCTTTACGAAGGTCTCATTTCCATTGACGGCGTGTTCCTCGAGAAACCGGAAGGGGCTTTCTATTGCGTCGCAAAACTGCCGGTGAAAGACGCGGACGATTTTGCGATCTGGCTCCTCTCCGAGTTCCAGCATGAAGGCCACACCGTGATGCTCGCACCCGCGAGCGGTTTCTACGCCTCGAACCTCGGACACGACGAAGTCCGCATCGCCTACGTCCTCAAGGAAGAGGACCTGCGAAAGGCCGTGGAGGTCTTGCGGGTGGCGCTGGAGCGGTATCCGGGAAGGGTGTAGCGTCGACGAGCTCACAGAAACTCCTGCAACCTGCCCAGGTCGTCGCGCGAAGCGCTTTGGAGTGCGGTGGCCGCAGCCGCCGCTTTCAACCGTGTACGTTCTGCGCAACGGGTAGATCGCGTGCCCACAGCCCCGGGGTTCTTATTGGTGGGTGATTGTTCGCTTTGTGAAAGCGGTGTCTGAGGCCACCGCACTCCAAAGCGCTTCGCGCGACGTCGTGAAGCTAACTTACCTGCTCTTCGATGGCGAAGCCGTTTGTTCCCCGTGAGAAACGTCATTGCGAGCGAGGTGAGGTAGACGGTCAGCTCGATCATCTGCTGATCACTGCGTGCGGGTGTTGTAGTGAGTTCGAGCTCGTCGAGACGTTTTTCGACGGCGATGACGAGAGTGCGAACGAGAGTACGGCGGACACCGGTCCAGTAATTCACTTTATCGACGATGTCGCGCCGGTGCTTTGCGACGAGAGCCGAGGCTTTCGTCGCGTCTTCTGATGGATCGATGTGAAAGATATCCAGCAGGTCGGCGTCGAGCGCCAGGTCGAGAATCATCGGCGTCTCATCGACGTGGAAATCGCGATAGAACTCCTCGACCGTCTGCTCCATCTCGTCGACCGTGATGTCGGTTGTGCCGCTGCCGCGCGGAGGAACAAGCGGCCCGAGCTCCTGCGCGATCCGGTCGACGTAGAGCAGTTTGTCCATCGCTCCCCAGCCTGCATAACGCTTCCGCCATTGCGAGCGCGGGTTCAGCCAGACGGCGAAGGTCTCGGCGAAGTCCTCATCCGGATGCTTCTGCGCGTACCAGCCGGCGATGTGCCGGACGTAGTCACGTGAGAATGGGACGAAAGGGTAGTCGTCGCGGTAGGGCTTGCGAACGGAGCCGAAGAGTTCTCGCCACTCCGCGGTTCGATAGAGCTCGTAGGCGTGATTGAAGGCATGGCCCGCCTCGTGCCGCAGGTACATCATGATCTCGCGCTCGCCCTCGACATCGTTCATCGCATCTTCGAGAGTCGAAACGCGAGGGTCGCCGAGGTAGAACGGGATGCCGATCACCGGTTCACCCGAAGGGCAGCCCCATTCGTCGGAGAGATAGCAGAGAGGACGGAAGTGGTCGAGTTTCTTCCGCGCCAGTTCGGCGTAGAGATGCCGGACGTACTCGGCGACGGGTGATTTCTCGAGAGAGAGACCGAGCTCCCGGATCGGGATGCGGAGAAGCTGCCGGGCTTCCGGCGGCGCATGCTCGAAGGTCACCATGGCCGGACTCGCCTCCCAAGCAAGCGACGAGCCGCGTGAATTCCACACGGCCCGGACTTGACTTCGAGGCCGGATCGGGCATTCTTCCGCCCTCATGAAGTACTGGTTGATGAAATGTGAGCCGGCTGCCTACACGATCGACGACCTGAAGCGCGATGGGACGACGAGCTGGGAAGGAGTGCGGAACTATCAGGCGCGGAACTTCATGCGCGAGATGCAAGTCGGCGACAAGGTGCTGTTCTACGCCTCGAACGCCGATCCGTCAGGCGTGACCGGGCTCGCCGAGGTGAGTCGCGAGGCTTACTCCGATCCCTTTGCGACGAAGAAGGGTCACATGTATCACGATCCGAAAGCGACGGCGGAGAATCCGATCTGGGTCATGGTCGACATCCGCCACGCCGCAACCTTCCGCGAGACCATCCCGCTCGAGACTCTCAAACAGACGCCAGGGCTGGAGGAGATGATGGTGACGAAGAAGGGATCACGTCTCTCGATTCAGCCGGTGACGAAGGACGAATACGCGATCGTGACGAAGCTGGGGACACGAAAGGCGAAGTAGCCGCACTCGCTCTGCCTGTGGCGTTACGGAGTACTAGCCTGCGAGGCCCCTCGCATGCCCGCCCACCCGCC
>DASVLC010000111.1:0-50752 GCA_036385045.1 Thermoanaerobaculia bacterium
GACGCAGCCATCAACCGGACGTCGGCGATCTCGCCGCCTTCGAAACCTCCTTCGAGATCGATCGCCGCCACTTCGGCGTGCTCGGCTCCCGCTGGAGCGCCCCCTTCCCCGGCATCCTCGGCAATACGGTCAAGGTGCGCATCGTGGCGGGCGGGGTGAGGCGGTGAGGGGGCTGACGTGGAAGGGTGCGTCCTCGCCGTGCGAATATCCGCAAATTACCCTGTCATCCCGAGCGGGAGGAGGCGTGGGTGGCGAGGGATCCCTGAATCGACGACCGGGCAGGTGCTGGCGCCCGGCATAGCTTTGGGTCATCGGCGATGCGCGATGATGGGTCGTCGGCAAGGGATCCCTCTCCGTCCTCCGCCCCTCACGTCCTCACGCCCACCCCCGGGGCTCCGGCGGCTCGGGATGACAGGCGCGCGTCCCACGCTCCCATTCTCAATTCTCAATTCACAATTCTCAATTCGCGCGGCTATCATCCCTCGGTGAGACGAACTACTGAGAAACGGCCGATCAGCCGCGAGACCTGGATCGAGGCGAAGAACCTGATCTGGGCCCGCCGAGGGCGGCTGATGATGGGGCTGGCGCTGATGATCGTCAGCCGGATCGCCGGGCTGGTCCTGCCGGCGACGTCGAAATTTCTGATCGACGATGTGATTGGAGAGGGACGGCACGAGCTGCTCCCGATTCTCGCCATGGCCGCCGGAGTTGCCACGATCGTCCAGGCGGTGACCTCCTTCAGCCTTTCCCAGATCCTCGGCGTCGCGGCGCAGCGCTCGATCACCGAGATGCGCAAGCGGGTCGAGCAGCATGTGCTCCGTCTTCCCGTCTCGTACTTCGACTCGACGAAGTCCGGCGTGTTGATCTCGAGGATCATGACCGACGCCGAGGGGATCCGGAACATCGTCGGCAACGGGCTGGTGCAGTTGATCGGCGGGATCGTGACCGCGTTCCTCGCGCTCTTCGTGCTCTTCTATCTCAACTGGCAACTGACGCTGATCACGATCGTCACGCTGTTGATTTTCGGCGGTGTGATGGCCCTCGCGTTCAAACGCGTTCGGCCCCTCTTTCGAAAACGCGGCGAGATCAACGCACGAGTAACCGGGCGCCTGGCCGAGAGCCTCGGCGGGATCCGCGTCGTGAAGGCCTACACGAGCGAGAAGCGCGAAGATATCGTCTTCGCCCGCGGGGTTCACGAGCTCCTCCGCAACGTCGGTAAGACGATCACCGCGGTTTCCGCAACGACCGCATTCGCGACTGTGATTCTCGGAGTCGTCGGTGTGGTCATGATGCTCATCGGCGGCCGCGCCATCATCGGCGGAACGATGACGCTCGGCGAGCTGATCATGTACGTCTTCTTCACCGGCTTGCTCGCGGCACCGGTGATGAGCATCGCTTCGATCGGCACCCAGATCACGGAGGCGTTCGCGGGCCTTGATCGCATCCGCGAAATCCTGAACCAGAAGACCGAACGCGATCAGGACGAAGGACGTGCCGCACTCGAGGACATCGAAGGGCGAATCGAGTTCGAGAACGTCACGTTCGAGTACGACCCCGGCGTGCAGGTGCTGAAGAACGTGTCGTTCGTGGCGCCGGCCCGAACCACGACCGCGCTGGTCGGCTCGAGCGGCTCTGGCAAGAGCACCCTGATCAGTCTGGTCATGACCTTCAACCGTCCGCAGGGCGGCCGCATCCTGATCGACGGACGCGACCTCTCTGAGATCCGGCTGCGGGATTACCGCTCGCGACTCGGCATCGTCCTGCAGGAGAACTTCCTCTTCGACGGAACGGTCGCGGAGAACATCCGTTATGGAAGGCCCGACGCCACTTACGAGCAGATGATCGACGCGGCCCGGATCGCGCACGTCGACGAATTTGTCGAGCCGCTGGAGAAAAAGTACGAGACGATCGTCGGGGAGCGCGGAATCAAGTTGTCGGGTGGGCAGCGGCAACGGATCGCGATCGCGCGCGCAATTCTGGCGGATCCAGCCATTCTGATTCTCGACGAAGCGACCTCGAGTCTCGACAGCGAGAGCGAGGCGAAGATTCAGGACGGCCTGCGTGCGCTGCGCAGTGGAAGGACAACTTTCGTCATTGCCCATCGCCTCTCGACGATTCGCGGCGCGGACCAGATCCTGGTCGTCGAAGCTGGAGAGATCGTGGAGCGGGGCACGCACAGGGACCTGCTCTCCGCAGAGGGTCGCTACCGCCAGCTCTACGACAAGCAGTACCGCTTCGAGACCGACCAGTTCGTCAACCCAGGCGAGGACTTCCTCCCCGTGCCCGAGGCGCCGAAGGTGACGGGCTCCCGTGGGGGAAGCGCGTTGTAACGCGCCAGCGATGGACTCGACCTTCCGCAGACTTCCAGAGATCCAACTCCATGTATCCCCATCAGACACCAAACGGTGTGACCCCCGTCAGCCTACGACGCACTGGAATGCGACAGCATGCGTGACTGCCGACCACTTGTCTGTCCATCTCGAGCGCAGCTTCCGGATGATTGATGCAAACTAGATTGACGAGCCCATGACTAGCCTGGACGAAAGCGCAAGGAAGGATCTGCGGGCGAGCGTCAGCCGCCTGGATGCGGCCATTGCGAATTTCATGAGGCGATGGGGCACCCCGGCACTTCGCGCTTCTCTGGCCGTCGTCTTCGTCTGGTTCGGAGCGCTGAAGCCGCTCGGCCTCTCTCCCGCGGCGGATCTCGTACGCGCGACCGTCGGGTGGATGCCCCTGCTTTCGCCGGATGGCTGGTTGGCGATGATCGGCTGGTGGGAAGTATCCATCGGGCTGACATTTCTTCACCGCAGATCTCTTCGCATTGCAATCGCACTTCTCGCCATGCAGATGGTGGGGACATTTCTGCCGCTGGTGATTCTGCCCGCCGTCACCTTCCATGAGTTCCCCTACGCTCCCACCATGGAAGGGCAATACATCATCAAGAACCTCGTCATCATCTCCGCCGCGCTGGTCATCGGAGGTACCGTGAGGGAACCGCGAGAGTGAGCAACGAGCCGCGAGGTTCAGTGCCACGCCATCAGCAACCGAAACGCCTCACACCCTGCATCCCCCGATCTCATTGACCTTCAGGAGGTTCGGCAAGCATGCCCATCTGTGTGTGCATGGGGGCTGTGGAAGGCTGCGGAAAACAATCGAAAATGTAACAGCGAAATCCATTGCGCTTCACTGAGCGGCGACCTATGTTGAAGGTCCCTTCGATACGGATGCTCTATCGCAGATGTTCAACGTAACGAAGGCGCCGCGAGAGCGCGATAGGTTCTCCAGGTAACGGTGTTCCGCACGGATGCAATGTCGCTGATGTCAACGTGCGGAAGGCTGGTCGACGCGGGGCGACGAACCGCAGAGACAACGTAGTCAGCACGAACGCTCTATCGCGGATGTCAACGTGCTGACGACGGGTTGTGGCGACGCGATGGGTCGCCGGAACACAGGCTCCTGCACGGATGCAATGTCGCTGATGTCAACGTGCAGAAGGCTGGTCGACGCGGGGCGACGGACCGCAGAGACAACGTAATCAGCACGAACGCTCTATCGCGGATGTCAACGTGCTGACGACGGGTTGTGGCGATGCGATGGATCGCCAGAACACGGATTCAATGCGGACGCCCTTTCGCGGATGTCAACGCAGTGGATCCGAGTCGCGGTGGCGCGATGGGCTGCCGGGACAAACAATTGGCGCGAATGCTCCTTGTAGCTGTTAACGCGCTGAGACCGGCTCCGGGAGGCAAGGCTCCCGGAGCCTTTTTCCGTTTATGGGATGGGCCTGATTGGTTGCCGGGGCTGAATTGAAAATTGAAAATTGAAAGCGGGGGGCTGAGGATTGAAACTTGGCGACCAACCCCATTTTCAATTTCAGTCACTCTCCGCCATAGAGCCCCAGCTCATCCATCGCCTCCTCTGCCACGGCTGCGATCTCTTCATCATCGGAGTCCGATAGCTTCTCGAGCAGGTCGTACGAGTCGGGATCGACGTGCGGCAAGGCGCGAATTGCCTCGAGTCGGACATCCCGATCGGTCGCCGGCGATGCCGCCAGCTCTCGCACCCGATCTCCCACCTCCACCTCCATCTCGCCAGCCGAGCGGATCGCCTCGGCGAGCAACTCTCCCTCGGCCTCTCGAACGACGTGCGCCAGTTCCTCGTCGTAGCCCGGGACGTTCCCCATCGCGAAAACTGCCGTCAGCTTCCAATCCGGATCCGAGCCGTCGAAGTGTTTGCGGATCTCCTCACGATGCCATTCGGCGGGATCACGGACGAGCGTCTCGAACGCTCGACGCCTGACGAGCTTCGGCTGGCTCGAGTTTTCATAAATCGCACGAACCCGCTTCACCAGCTCCGAGTAACCGTCGCGGGAGAGCGGCGGTCCGAGATCGACGCCGAAGTCCGGGCCAAGGTCCGACTCCGCGCCATCGAAGTACTCGTCGCCACATTCCTCGACCACCGGACCCAGCGCGATTACGGCATCGCCTCGGATCTCCTCGCCGGCGTCACTCTCGACGAGGGTGAGAATTGCCTGTACGTGCTCGTCACTGATCTCGTACGCGAGCTCATCGAAGGCACTTCGGCGGACCTCCGGATCAGGATCGGCAAGGCGATTGATGATCGAGTCGTCTTTCATACGCAAAGATTACTACGGGGGTCGCATCGGCAGTAAGCCTTTGCGACCCCCGGTCAATCTCGCAAGACAATGTGCCGCATCGCGGCACCGGATCACAACCATGCCCACGGCAGTGCGCGTGTATTGTCCGGTACCGCTACGCGGCACACTGGTTGGTGGGCACAAACCGGGGGTGCTCCGCTCCGCTTCGCTCTTGCGGGCTACCATCCGGCTGCCGCTACGCGCGCTCAGAACCGCATTAGAGTCAAGGCCTTTGAGATGTCACCCCGAGCGGGCGGATGGGCGGGCATGCGAGGGGCCTGGCAGGCTGCGTACTCCGTAACCCGTACGCATAGCGAGTGCGGCTACTTCGCCTTTCGTACTGACAGAAGGTCACCCACCAGAACAATAATGACAAGCCACAGCCCATTGAGCAGGAGAGATTCATGAACGAACCCACACGAGCCGAACGCAGCATTCTGGCCGTCCATCGCGGACGCCGCGAAGACATTGCGGATCTGGTGACCCGCCAGGCGATTCCCAATCGCGGACTCTCTCAACTCGATCCGTTCCTGCTGCTGAACCATCACGGGCCCCAGATCTATCCTCCCGGCAATCGCGGCCTCCCGTTCGGCCCGCATCCTCACAGAGGCTTCGAGACCGTCACCTTCATCGTCGACGGAGCAGTACTCCATCGCGACACCGGCGGCCATGAGAGCACTATCCGGACAGGAGGAGTGCAGTGGATGACCGCCGGACAAGGCCTCGAGCACGCGGAGGTATCGCCGCCCGACTTTCTCGATAGCGGCGGCCTTCTCGACATTCTGCAGCTGTGGGTGAACCTTCCAGCACGGCTGAAGATGGTCGAGCCGAATTACATCGGGCTTCAGGACGATGAGATTCCCTCGATTGAACTGGTTGGCGGCGTGACTGTGAAGCTGATCTCAGGGGAGTGGGGAGGAGCCCGCGGACCGGTGGACTCTCTGACGGATGTTCTGATGGCGACAGTCGCTATCAAGACGGGAAGCCGCCTCTCCCTTCCCGTTCCTAGCGGCCGGACGGCTCTCCTCTATGTCGTTCGGGGCAGCGTTCGCGCCGGAGGGTCGACTGTCGACGAGTTCCATCTCGCGGAAGTAGCCGACGACGGTGATCACCTCATCGTCGAAGCCACACGCGATGCGCTGCTCATCTTCGGTCACGCATCGCCGCTCGGCGAGCCGGTGGTCGCTCATGGCCCCTTCGTCATGAACACGCACGAAGAGATTGCCGAGGCGATCGACGACTACCGGAGCGGAAAGTTCGCGGGCAAGACATCGATCTGAAGTGGTTCGGGCCCTACCGCGCGGCCAGGATGCGCTTCATCAACTCCTCGTCATCCGGAAGGAGACCTGCCTGTGCAAGCCGTGTAGTGAGCTCTCGCCAGGAGGGTTCGATTGCGAACGCTCGCGCGAACAGCGGAAGCGCTTCTTCGACGCGCTGCATGTTGACCAGGGCCGTCGCGTGCCAGTAGCTGATCTCCGCGAGCCGGCTCTGCGGGATACCGGCTGTCGTCGCCGCGATCTCTGCCGCCGATCGATACTCGCGAAGTGCCGACTCATGGTCTTTCTTCTCGACCGCGAGGTCGCCAGCGTTCATGTGGTTGTAGGCGCGCTGCACCGCAACCAGACGCCGCAGCTCGACCAGCGGCGCAGCGTGATCATCGACGCGAAGATCGAAGCGCCGGTCCTGCCAGCTTCGTCCCGTCGGCGTCGCCTGCACCACGATGAGAGCCGCCGACTGCTTGCCTCGGATGTCGCCGCCTTCGACTTCTGCAGCGTCGAGCGCCGCGAGCATTCTCTCCGCCAGATCTCCGCGAGCCTCGGAATATGCCTTCGCCATGGCGGGCCAGACTCTGTCGCTGGCCATCAGATTCGCCTGAACCGCGAAGTCGTGCCCGAGGCTCAGGGTGCCGCCCGCCGAGCCGCACTCGATCGACGTCCTGCTCGCCTCGTTTGCCGCGATCCCTCCGGCGGCCACGATGTTCCGTGCGCCTGTGAATGTCGCGACATTCCCACTGGCATCGACGACGCCGACCTGCCGGACTTCACACGATCCGTCGGCAGCGAGCAGCGCGCGCAAGGTCGCGGCGGAATCCTTCCCTGCCCGCAGAAGCTCGAGCCCGAGGCTTCCATAAGACGGATCGACGAAACTTTGTGTCGCGACCGCGCCAACTCCAGCCTCCGCCCACGGCACAATCTGACCTACCGAGAACCAGTGCGACTGCACCGCCACACCAATTTCCCCACTCACCGGATCACGCGCGACGATCGAATACGTATTGACCGGTCGAAGCTGTGCCGCCAGCGGCTGAACGAAAAGGAGAGCGCAGAGCAGATATCGCATGGCAGCGGGCAATTATAGGTTGGGAGATGGGCCAGCGGCCTATCCGACGCGTCGCGGTTCATGAGCCGCATGGCGCCTTCCGGAGTTTAGACATTATGCGCGCTTAAACGCGCCGGCAGGCGCGGCGGATGGTAGCCGGTGGTGGAGCGCCAGCGACGCCACCGGAGTAGCGTACCCACGGAATTCTGCGCCCCTGGCAGGGCGCTGGAGAGGTCGCCGGTGGTGTTGTCGTTGATGACCTTCCGGCGCCCTACCAGGGCGCGTGGTTATGCGCGGGTGCCGTCCGGTGGCGTCGCGCTCCGCTCCACCACCGGCTACCATCCGTCGCGCCTCCAGCGCGCCTTCTCTCGCTACGCGGCGCAGCACTGCATTGACAACCAGAATGTTGCGATCGAGCGCGGCTTCGTACGCCTCCGCGCACAACGCAAGCATCCAAACCCATTTACGCCGGGGGCTTCGGGCTTCTCTGATGACAAGTCAGGCAGCGGACGCGCGCGTCGGCTCCCGCGATCCCCTGAACGCGCTTGTTGATCTCGCCGGTCATGCGCCACATCTCTCTCGCGACGCGCTTCGGCTCCTTGTCGTCGAGGTGCCATTCGCCGGTGACGTGACAATGGCTGCAGCTGACGCCGAGCGCCGGAACGAACGCGTCGGTCATCATTTCCACGACCCGACCGGCCGGCATCCCCTTGAAGATCTCGATATTCTGGAAGACGGTCTCAGCCGGCTCATTCTCTCGTCCTCTGATTCGCTCCTCGATCTCACTCACCGCGGGACTGAGACGAGCAACCTGAGAACAGCCGTTGAGCAGAACCAATCCGACGAGGATCACGGTCGTACGCATGAGCACCTCCGTCACGAGACGCAAGCACGTCCGGGACCAGCTCGCGCTTCGCTCAGCCGATCACCCGTGCCATTCCTGCCGCTTGCGTATGAAGATCCAGGTCGAGCCGCCGAGCATCACGATCAGCGTCACCGCGAGGTAGCCACCCACGATTCCGAGCAATCCCCATCGCTGGACGAAGAAAAGTGTCGAAGCCACGATGAGCACGGCGGCAACGATGCGATTGACGAGCAGCGGCTCCTGCTTGTGAGCCTTGAAATAGGCTGACTCGGCGTTGACGATCAGTTTTGCGAGGAACGCAAGGAGAAGCAGGGCAAGGGGAAGCGGAGGAAGCAGGCGCTCTGCGAATGGATGCTCGATGATCTGCAGCATCATGACGATCGAAAGCAGAACGACACCTCCGCTCACCATGACGGCGACCGCGCGCCAGAGATCCGGAAAAAAGAGCGCGTCGAGCCCGGCGTAATCGCCCCGCGCGATCTTCGATCCGTAGATCGGCAGTCGTGCTTTCGTCCACGCCATTGCGAGGAAGCCGATCGCCGATGCGACGCCGATCGTCATCCCCATTCTTCCAGCCGCCACCGGGCCATCGAAGCGAAACAGAATCGGAGTGATCACCTGCAACGAGAGAAAGGTGCTCGCCCATGTGGCAGCTGTGCGCCACTGGAGCGGCCATACCTCGCCACTCCACGAGAAGGGAGCAACGGGACAGCGAAGAAGGTCCGAAAAGAACGGACGCCAGCGCCGCAGGACCCAGATACCACCGACGAGCAGTGACCCCGCCCAGATCGCCGCCGAGACCCAGAGCTTTCCCCCCGCCAGAAGCACCGTCCACCCGAGCAGGTTGCTGACGATCACCTGCATCGTCCGGATCCGCGCAACTTCGGCGAGCCTCCCGCAGCCTTCGAGCAATGCGAACGTGGGAGCGAGCAGCAAACTCGCCGACGCCAGCAGTGACTGCACGATCCAGGGCCCCCGCCAGACGACGGCACCCGACTCGACCGGCGCGAAAAACAGAAATCCGGCAACCAGGAGAGTGATTGTGAGCAGGAGTGAAACGATGCCGTACCAGCGCATTGTCTGCCGGGTCAGAGCGGCGAGGCGTCCCTTGCTGACCTCCGTTCCGTCAAGCCTGGCGTCGCCGGCCCATCTCAGAAACGCATACTCGTGACTGGCAAACTGCTGAATGATCGACGCCAGACCGAGCTCGAAGAACGCCATCAGCGAGAGCACGCTGACGAAGGTGTAGTAGTAACCCTGCTCCTCCGGTGTCAGTCGCGTACCGATCAGCAGGACACTGATCGGACCGGCCACACCCGCCCAGAGCCGCGGCGCAGCCGTCCACCCGACTGCACGATCAATCCCCGCGAGGTGGAACGCTCGCCGGAGCATCGACGGGGACGCCGGTTCATCCGAGGACTCCACTTCTCCGTTGCGGGTTGAACTGTCAGACATCCGAAGGTTCGCCATGCTACACGAGGGGTGTCAGACACCGCTCTGTTTCCGCTACACCTGCCACAGCAGCGCGCTCGATGTGGAGGTCCTTCGACCGTCCTTCGCCCCTCCTTCCGCTCCCCCACCCGAGGGGCTTCGGCGTCTCAGGATGAGAGACGGATGACAGACAGGGTTTCGCGCGGCATTGCCTTCTCTGTGTGCCGACAGCCGCAGAGAGAAGGGAATGACGCCGGACTGCTCGTGGTCGATTACCTAAGGCTCACTACGTTTCCGGTGCCCGTGCTCGCGCCCGGCCTTTGACTCTCAGACTTCAAGTATCGTTAGTGGAGCAGATGCCAACCCCGCTGATCTCTGCCGTCATCACCACCTGGAACCGCGCGCACATGGTGCCGCGGGCGATCAGGAGCGTTCAGGATCAGACGTGCGACTCCATCGAGATCATCGTGGTCGATGACGCGTCGGAAGACGATACGGTAAACGTCGTCTCCAGGCTCGACGATCCCAGAGTGCGCCTCATCGTCAATGAGACGAACAGAGGTCCGGGTGGCGCCAAGAACGCCGGCGTCAACGCGGCCCGAGGCGAGTACATCGCTTTCCTCGATTCCGATGACGAGTGGCTGCCACAGAAACTCGAGCGTCAACTCAGGGCTATGTCCGCCGCGGACGCCTCGCCGATGTCAGTAACCTCCTGCTGGATCGAGCCCGGGAACGGGAGCCGGTTCGTGCGTCGATACATCACACATCGAGATTCGCTGACGGCCATCGCGAGTGGTGAGATGTACAACTTCGGGTCGACGAGCATGATCCGGCGGAGTTGCTTTTCCGAGGTCGGCGCGATACGCGAAGACCTGACGCGCTTCGAGGATGTCGAGTGGATGCTCCGCTACAGCCTGCGGAATGAATTCCTCGTGCTGGAGGAGCCGCTGAGCGTGATCGCCAGCAGCGGGTCACCCTCTCGATCGACCGTCGCCGAGTCCACCAGGATTTTCGCGGAGGCCACCGATTCATACCTCCGTACGCAGTTACCCGAGATCCATTCCCTGGTGAGGGGCAGCCTGCTCTACGAGAACGCGCTCGCGGCGTGGCGTGACGGCTCGCGCGCACGAGCCGTGTGGGTTCTCTGCGAAATGCTCCGATCCAGCCCGGCCCATATTCCGTTGTTCGTTCGGCGAGTGATGCGGAAACTCGGCGAGCTGAGAACCCATTCGATTCAGGCGTGAATGAATTTGCTGATCGTCAGGCCGAATCGCTCAGAGCACGAGCCTCGGCAAGTGAACGTCGCATTGCGTCGGCGATCGACGTGACGTGGGGCCAGGTCAACATCGTTCCGTGATTTCCTTCGACTTCCACGAGCTCGAGCCTGCCCACACCAACTGCACTCCAGCCGAGATCCTGCTCGATCCGCACTTTCCTGATGCCCTCTTTCGCCAGAAAGAGGGTCAGGACCCCGTCGTAGGGTCCCGGCACGTAGCTGCTCGTCATGCCGCGGAACATCATGGTGTTCTGGATGATCTTCGCCGGGACCGCGATTCCTCTCCCGAGCAACTTCTGAATTACTCGATTCATCATCCACTTCGAGGGCCGCACGGCTGCTTCCTGAGCGAACGCCGCTGCCCTTCGTGGATTACGCCACAGGATGTCGAGGCGGTTTCGGAGACGATGCCACGCAGAGACACGCGCATCGGACACGCTGGTATCGATCACGCCAAGGAATGCGACGCGCTCGCCGGAAGCGTGTAGCTGGCGCGCCATTTCGTAGACGAGCTTCCCCCCGACGGAGTACCCGGCCAGATAGTACGGACCCGATTGCTGGATTCTGCGGATCGCATGGACGTATGCGGCCGCGACACCCGCGAACGTCTTCGGAACGCTGGCTACCTCGAAACTGTGCATCTGCAGACCATGGAACGGCTGTTCGGGCCCCAGTTCGATGGCGAGCGGCCGCAGTCCTAGCACACCGCCCCCACCTCCCGCCGCGCAGAAGAGCGGAGGCAATGCGGATGTTCCCTTCTGTATCTCGATGACATGGCGGACTGCTTCCTCAGCACCGCGGAGGTAGGCGACCATCTTCGAAACACTGTTCAGTTCGATGAGGAGTGAGGGAGCAATTGGCTTCCCAGTCTCGCGCTCGATCTCAGTGGAGATGTGTGCAGCCATGAGCGAATCTCCTCCGAGGTCGTCGAAGAAGTCGTCGTCCGAATGCACCGGCTGACCGATCACGCGGGACCAGATGCGCGCGACCTGCTGCTCGAGAGGGTCTGCGGTCGCCTGCTCCTCCTCGGGCACATCCTCGGTGCGCTCGATCAGCGCAGTACGGTCGACCTTCGCCGCTCTGGTCATCGGAATGCTCTCGAGCTCGACGATCCGCGCAGGGATCATCCATGCGGGGACGCTGCCACGCAGGGATGCACGCAGTTCTCTCGCGCTCCAGCTTCTCAGTTCGTCGCGGCTCGGCACGACGAAGGCAACGAGCTCCTGGTCGCTCCGCGCGTCCGCCTTCCCCACCACGACCGCCTCGCGAACGCAGCCGGTAGCGAGGATGGCTGCTTCGACTTCGGAAGGATCGATGCGTCGTCCGTGAATCTTCAGCCTCGCGTCCTTCCGACCGACGAAGTAGTACAGTCCATCAGGCCCCTGACGCGCGAGATCGCCTGTCCTGAACCTGCGGATGCCGGGCCGTTCCGGGTCATCCGAGAATCGCAATGCCGTCAGCTCGGGATCGTTCCAGTAGCCCTTGATGACGTGGGGGCTGCTCACCACGATCTCGCCCGTCTCCCCTGACGCAACTTCAGCCCCTTCATCGTCGACGAGTCGCACATCGACCCCCTCGAGCGGACGTCCCATCGGTACCAGAGGACCATCGATCGGGGTGTCGTGACCGATCCTCATGCCGAACACTCCGCCCGTCTCTGTTGAAGCGAAGCCGACGGTCAGAGTCGCGGTCGAGGGAAAGTATCGGCGGAACGCCTCGACGTCAGCTGCCGTGACGCGATCGGCCGTGAGTCGTAACGTCCGAACATGAGAGAAGTCGAGACCAGGCGGCGCCGCTGCCAGCAGACGACGGAACAACGAAGGCGTGAGATTCAGGAGCTCTACGCGCTGTGCCGCGATCGCATCGGCAAGAGCAGCGAGATTCCCGCTTCTCGCGTCGAACGCACACATCGTGCTGCCGGTCATCAGCGACTGGAACACCGTACTCGCAGCACGCGTGTACCCCGGCAGGACGTTGTAAGAACGTCGCACGCCGGGAGCAGACCCAAAACGGTGCGCATGCTCGACGATCTTTGGAACGAAGCCGTCCTGCGGCGTCGCCACCGCCTTCGGCTTTCCGGTCGTTCCCGACGTGTAGACCACGTGAACCAGAGGATTCGCAGGCGTCCGCACAACGATGGGCGCCGCGTTACGATCGAAGGGGCGGATCGGCAGGTTCCGGAGCGACGCGGTCGCCGGCGAGCTTCCCGCGGCATCCGTAAGGCACAACGCGGCGGCGGACTCGCGGAGAAGCAGTTCAATTCGCTCTTCGGGATCAGTCGAGTCGATCATGACGAAGTAGTGGCCCGCCATGACGACTCCCATCATCGCAGGCACGAGCACGACATTGCTCGAGGTCACGATTGCCACCGGCCGATCCGTGGGCGTACCGGCGGCGACTACATCCGCGGCAATTGCCTGCGACCATCGTTCAATATCGCGATAGCTGTAGGTCGCAGTGCCGGTCACCAGTGCAGGCCGGTCCGGCGCGGAGTCGACGATCGAGTGAAAATAGTCGTCAATCCGCGAGTCCGGCCCGGCCGCAGCGACAACCTCGCGCGGCGACTCCACGGCGACCTGTCCGTCGCTCATGACCACTCCTCCGAATGCCGATCGCGCCTGTTCATCCGGCTGCCTGCCATGGCATGACCTGCCGGAGAATGTAGCGGATGGTCGAGTTGATGAGAACGCCGATCACCGAGAGGGTGACGACGCCCGCATAAAGGTCCTCGGTTTTCATAGTCTGCCACGCAAGCCAGATGATGGATCCGATCCCGTTCGACGTCATGGTGAACTCGATCGCGATCGTGACGAGGAGGCCGACATTGGCGGCGATCCGGATCCCGGTCAGAATCATCGGCGCACTGCCCGGGAGCAGCACGTACCAGAAGGCCTGCCTTCTTCGCCCTCCGTAGTTGCGCACGACCTCGAAGTAGAGAGGTGAAATCGAGCGCGCTCCAGCCGCCGAGTTGATGAAGGCGGGGAAAAAGACGGTCAGTGCGATCGAGGCGAGTTTCGAGACGTCTGACACACCGAAGATCACGATGAAGAGTGGAAAGAGAACGATCTTCGGAATCGGATGCATCGCCGCGATGAAAGGATCGATGATCCTGTTGAGCCTCACACGCGATCCAACCAGAAGGCCGAGAAGAATTGCGGGCACCGCGCCGATCACGGCTCCGGCAGCGAAACGACCGAGCGTGTAGCCGACTTTCTGAAGGAATCCCTGATCCCAGAGCACCCCGAAGTTCGCAATGATCCGGCTCGGCGGCGGGAATGCGAGCGTGGAGATCCATCCGGACCGTGAAGCCACCTCCCACCACCCGAACAGCAGGAGCGCGATGCCCGCGGCGATCGCGCGATCGATCAACTGCTCGCGCTTCATGTCGTCACCCAGAGGCTCTTCTTCACTTCCGCCTCGAGAACCTGCCAGATGTGTCGCCGGATCTGCCCTGCGACTGACGCCTCGAGGACTTCGAGTGTGCGAGGCCGCTCGAAGGGAACCGCGATCTCTTCCAGGATCGAACCCGGCCTGCCGCTCATCACGAGGATGCGGTCGCTGAGCAGAATCGCTTCGTCGATGTCGTGCGTCACGTGCACGACCAGCTTGCGGTGCTGTCTCCAGATCCGCAACAGCTCCTGCTGGAGGACCAGTTTCGTCTGTGCGTCGAGCGATCCGAAAGGCTCATCGAGCAAGAGAATCTGCGTATCGGCAACGAAGGCGCGCGCGATCCCGACTCTCTGGCGCATCCCGATCGACAGCTCGTGCGGATGATGACGCATGAACCTCTCGAGTCCGACCTGGGCGATGAAGTGTCGCGCACGCTCCCGCGCTTCAGGCCACGCAATGCCCTGCAGCTTGAGGCCAAGAGCCACGTTCTTCAGAACGTCGAACCACGGCAACAGCCCGTGATCCTGGAAAACGAGCGATGTCCGCACCTTCCCCTCGCCGGCGGCACCGTTGAGCATCACCCGGCCGCTCGTCGGAGCAACGAGCCCTGCAATGATCTTGAGGAGTGTCGTCTTGCCGCAACCACTCGGACCGATGATCGAGATGAACTCGGTGCCGCGGGCCGCGAAACTGACGCCCTCCAGTGCCGCGGTCTGTCCCGTGCCACCGCCATACTCCTTCGTCACATTCTCGACGGCGAACGTCATCGGTATCTACTCGACCGCTCTCGATTCATCCCCAAGCTCGCGAGCTGCTGTGACGGCGAAGTCCGGATTCCACCAGACCGCTTCGGGAATCTCTGTCTCGAGGTATCCAGCCTGGTGCATCCACTCGAGCATGTGCCGGACCCCGTCGAGGTTGATCATCCCGTCGGCTGAGATGCTGGGCCAGCAGGTTTTCCGAATCAGGTCGGGAGGCAACTGTGTGAAGTTACTGAGGATCGAGACGTTTCCTTCAGTCTTCCCTTCGTTGTATCGGCGGACTCCCTTGAGCCAGCCACGCATGAAGCGCCGCCCCAGTTCGGGATCATCGTCGAGCAGTCGCTTGCCGAAGCCGATCACGATCCGCTGATAACCCGGCGCTACGTCCTGCGCCGTAGCGACCATCTCGATCAAGCCTTTCTCTCTCTGGACCGTCAACGAAGGCTCGAAGTTGAACCGCACCGCGTCGAGGACTCTGAATTCACCCGTCGAGCTCTCCCCCGCCGGATACTCCACCATCTCAACATCCGCCGTCGTGAGACCCTGCGATGCGAGCAGACGAGTCATCAGATACTCGGTGCTGCCGCCTTTGATGGTCGCGAGTCGTTGCCCGCGCAGACCTTTCGCTTTGACGCGGCGTGCAAGAGCAGGCGGCGCAGTAAATCCTTCGGGCACACACGGACCAGCCGTGGAGTGAGTGCCATCAGCAACGATCTGGATTCTCGTTCCCCGGGCGATCATGTTGAAGATGCCGGATCGCACCGGATTGGTGAAGACGTCGAGCGATCCGGAGGCGACACCCAGCAGCGCTGAATTCGCGTCGAGACGCATGATCTCGAAGTCGATCCCCTCGTCGGCGAAAAACCCTTCGGCATGTGCAATCACGGCGGGACCCGCGGCAACTGACAGCGGAAGGCTCATACGCACCCTGTCCCGCTGCGGCTTCTCTGCGACCATAGATGCGGATGTCAGTTCGCGCTCCGAACACGACGTAAGGAACAGTGTGGCGGCTACACAGGCCACCAGCCATTTCATCGTCACACCCCTCGACCCAGCGGATTGCCGAGACGCAGGCGAACACCGGCGGTGATGTTTCGTGGCTCCGTGGCGCGTGTCGATCGCGGAGTCAGCACATAAAAGTACTTCTCGTCCAGGGCGTTGTTCACGCTGGCGAAGACGTCGAGCCAGGAAGTCACTGGCCGCGAAACGCTGGCGTCGAGTACGTTATGCGCGGGCGCCGCCAGTGCATTCGTCGGCTCTCCATACGACTTGCTCATCGTCCGCCAGCGCAGGTCGGCACTCAGCCCGCCGGCTCCGCGATATCGAATGGCCACCGTCCCGATGTGAGGGACCACCTCGGGGATCAGGTTTCCGACGATTTCCGGTTGCGTCGGGTTGGAGACGATCTTCGAGTCGGCCCAGGTGTAGCCGAGGCTGAGGTGCCAGCGCCTCGCGAGCTGCAGGTCGGCCATCGTCTCGACTCCCTGGCTCCTGCCGGTTCCGACATTCACGTACTGGATCACGTTCGCTGGCGCTCCGGCGACCGGACCGCGCAGAACGAAACCATCGATCTCACTCCAGTACAGATTCATCTCGAAACGCCCACGGGCAAAGGTACGGTCGTAGCCGACTTCTCCGCCCTTCATCGTTTCAGGCTCCAGAAACGGATTGTTCAGAATGATCGTGTTACCGGTCTGGGTGTACCGGTAGAGCTCCCTCAGACGCGGCGCGTTGAATGCGCGATAGACGGCCGCACGCAGCGCAGAGCGGTCACTGACGGCATAACGCATCGACACCCTTGGATCGAACTGTGTCGTCGACTCCTCCGGGTAGTCCGTGACCGGCCCACCCACCGTGATCTCTCTGCCGCTGGTGTTCTCGTAATAGTCGAGTCGTGCGCTCGCGAGGATTTCCAGCCGCTCGGCCGGCTTCCAGCTGGCCTGACTGAACAGACCCGCAAACATCTGACGTCCTCGCACCAGTTTCTCCTGTGTCGTTGCGCCACTCGTATTGAACGACTCGAGTCTTTCGTTCGAGACGATTTCCTGGACGTCGAGACCAAGAGAGACGAGAGAGAGGACACCGGAGCGTGGTCCCGACCATTCGAGCGAGCCACCGAGCGCCTCCACGCGATTGAGTGACTCGTTCGACCTGTAGGTCCCTCCGCCGCTCAGATTCGCAGACGTGAAGTCCTGAAGGTCAACGCTCTGCCTGAAGACATTCGCCGAGATGAGGCCCTGCTCGCCGACGCCGTGCCGGAGTCCGGTGACGATATCGAGCATGTCGCGGTCGGAGTGCGCCCCCACCGTGCCGCGGGAGAGTCCCATCTTTGCGAAATCGACTTTGAGGAAGCCGGTCGTACGGAGTGAGTGCGTGTAGTCCGCTCGCAGACTCGTCGCTGACTTGTCGTTCCAGACCGGGACATCGGCGGCTCCAGGGTTCACTGCCGTGTAATAACCATCAGAGTTCACGAGATCGTGGCTCAGCCGGAGCCCGAGTGCGTCGCTGACCTTGTGATCCACGTTCAGAGCTGCACGACTCGTGGAGAAAGAGCCGAGCGACAGGTCGAGACGAATCTCGTTCGACTGCACCGGCCTGGTGATGACGTTCACCGTCCCGCCGAGCGCATAGTTACCGAACAGGCTCGCGTTCCCACCTCGGACCACCTCGATCTGCTGGATCGAACTGAGCCCCGTTCTCTGCCAGGCCACAGTGCCGTGATACGCGTCGTGCATCGGCACGCCGTCGAGCAGCACGAGCGCCCGATTGCCACCGAGACCGCGCATCGAAAAGCGCTGACCAGCCGTCCCGGTCACCTCTGAACTGGTGAGCGGCATGTGGAGACCGGTAATCGTGCGCAGCAGATCATCGAGGACCGCCGTCGACGACGACTCGATCTCTTCCTCGCCGATTACGGATGTGCTCATCGGGACCTCGCTCACGGCGCGCGAGCTTCGCGTTGCGGTCACGACCATCGTCTCTTTCACGATGGGAGGCTTCTCGTCTTTCGCAGGGGCTTCCGCACCTGCGGGAGACCGTCGTTCGGGCTCGACCTCCGCTGCGAGGACGTCCGCACAGATCACAAAAGAACAAAGCAGTAGCGAAGCAATGAGCATGATTTTCATAAAGCCCTTGCAAGCGCCGCGAGGCGCCAGGTTCATTCAGATTCATCCCTGTGGTTTCGGCCGGCCTTGGACGAGCCGCCGGACGCTACAATAGCATCACCCGGCGACCTCGGAGCGAAGGCTGGCGAGCTCTGCCTGTGGTAAACTTTTTCTGTCCAGGACGGTCCCACTGAACATCAACCAGGCAAAAATCACGCATCAGACGATCGATGACGAGGTCGTCATCATCGATCTGGAGACGGGTACCTACTACAGCCTCCGCGGTTTCGCGTCTGCTCTGTGGCAGCAGATCGACTCGGGGCGAAGCCGTCAGTCGCTCATCGCCGCCGTCCGCGCTTCGTATCCCGATCGTGAAGACGCTCCGCTGGCCGTCGATCAGTTCATCGACCGGCTGGTGAAAGACCAGCTCATTCTCGAGGACGAGAGTGGTGCTGTGGACGCTGCAGCCCCGCCCCTGCCGCCGGAGTTCGCGGTTCCTGAGATCGAGACCTTCACCGATATGCAGGAGCTGATCATGATCGACGTCATCCATGAGGTCGACAGTCGCATGGGCTGGCCGCACAAACCTTCGGACGCGTGACTACCTCCAGCCTCTCACCGCCCGCAGTCGCGGACCGGACCGGCCGATGGTTCGATGAGCTGAAGGCTCATTTCGAGATCGTCGCCGCGCGCGCGACCGAACGCCGTTCGACGTTGCTCATCGCAGGCGTTCCGATCGAGTTCCGCTTCGCTGGGAAGACACTGCACGACGCGTTGTACCCCGCTCTCGCGCACCACCCGGCCGTACTCACGCCCGAGTGGCAGGTGTTGATCGCCGAATCACAGGAGCACGCGCCGATGCCGGCCTGCCACTGGGGAGTCGATGACGTGGGACCACGGGGAGAGGTCGCAGTGGCGACGGTTGGTCCATACCGGACGAGCTACGTCGGCCCATCCAATGTGCTGAGCACGATCGACATGGAGCGACGAATCGCGATTTTCCGGGTTCCCGATGTCCGGACCCAGCAGGCAGCACCGTTTCGGACGCTGCTTCACTGGATTCTCTCGGAGCACGGCAGACGGCTCGTCCATGCCGCGGCCGTCGCGCCACCAGGTTCGAACATCGGGGTTCTCCTCGCCGGAGCCGGAGGTTCCGGAAAATCAACGACCGCAATGCTCTGTCTCAACGCAGGGTTCCACTACGCCGGCGACGACTACACCGCCGTGTCGCCACCTGAGGCCACGAACGGACCGCGAGCTCACTCTCTTTTCGCTACCGCGAAACTCACGACGACGAGTCTCGCTCTGCTCCCCTTTCTCACTTCCGGCATTCGCCTCGCCCCGACGAAGGACGAGAAGGGCGTCATCGATCTGACGGCCATCTGGCCTGAGCGCGTCGCCGACTCGATCACTCTCGGAGCGCTGATCGTTCCGCGGGTGCGAGGCGGAAAGACGCGCGTGAGCAGAACCAGCCAGGCGGAAGCACTCCGCGCACTCGCCCCTACGACGCTGCTGCAACTGCCCGGGAACGGGAATGACACGTTCCGCGATCTCTCACGTCTCGCCGCATCTCTCCCCGCCTGGTCGCTCGACCTCGGCGACGACCTCGACTCGATCCCGGGTCACGTAGCGAGCACGCTCGAGGATGTGCGATGAGCAGCCCACGGATCAGCGTGATCATCCCGACCTACAACGGCGAGAAGACCATCGCGGAGGCGATCGCCAGCGTCCGCGGCGAGGGAGACGACATCGAAGTGGTCGTCGTCAATGACGGGTCGACCGATCGCACAGTCGACATCCTTGCGTCGATTTCAGGCATCACCGTCGTCCATCAACAGAATGCGGGGCCATCAGTGGCACGCAACACAGGGCTGGATCACGCCACCGGTTCCCGCATCGCATTTCTCGACGACGACGATCTGGCAATGGAGAATCGCCTCGCGACCCTGAGCGTCATGCTCGACGATGAGCCTTCCGCTCTGGTCGCCCTCGGCCGTAGCGTTTTCCGGGTCGAGAATGAAGAAGAATCACGTCCTCCCGAGCCTCTGCTGATGTATCACCTCGGCGCCGCTCTCTTCCGGCGTGAGTACTTCGAGCGTTTCGGAAGGTTCGACCCGGCGCTCCGCACGAGCCAGGACATCGATCTCTTCCTGCGCGGCCTGGATGCGGGCGAGCGTTTCGCGGTGACCAGTAAACTCGTGCAGACCATTCGCCGCAATGGGGAAAACACGACGGCGGGCAGGAGCCTCCGTGACCTCGGCTTCATGAGTGTTCTCAAGCGATCGCTCGACCGGCGTCGAGGTGCGACGCCGTGACGCTTTCGGTCGTGGTGCCGGCGTTCAACGCCTCCGCAACGCTTCGCGCTGCACTCGAGAGCGTGTTGGCGCAACTGCCGGAGGACGCTGAAGTCGTCGTCGTCGACGACGGATCGCAGGATGACACCCTGACAGTCGCCCGGAGTTGCGGAGCCCATGTCCGGGTCATCGCTGCCGAACATCGCGGAATCGCCGAGACGGTGAACCGCGGCGTAGAGGAAGCACGAGGTGATCTTCTGGCATTCATCGACGCAGACGACGTCTGGCTCGCGGGAAAACTCGCCCTGCAGATGAAAGCACTCGATTCGGACCCGTCACTCGACGGCGTTCTCGGCCACCTCCGCCAGCAGGTTTCCGAGGGGATCGCACTGCACCTCGCTGCGAAGTTCGCTGGTATGAACGGCATCGTTCCGGGCCTTCACCGCGGAACACTGCTGATCCGCAGAACCGCATGGGACCGCGCCGGAAACATGGAGAAACATCTCGATGTGGGCGAGTTCGTGAGCTGGTACCTTCGTGCCATCGACAAAGGACTGAACCTTCGCATGCTTCCCGAAGTCGTCTACGAGCGGCGGATCCATGGTGCCAACACGATGCTCGGAGCCATCGATCTCCGAGCAAGCTATCTGCGCATCGCGAAGGCAACCCTCGATCGCCGCCGCGCAGCGAGGCAGGAGGCATGATCGCGGGAGCCAGATTTCTTCCGACGCGGGACGAGCACGAGCTCCTTCGCGCCGCGCTTCTCGAGAATCGGGAGGAAGCGATTGCGTCGTTCTACCGCTGGAAGCAGGCGGTCGACTTCGAGAACATCGAGATCGGCTCTCTCCGGCTCATGCCACTACTCCACCGCAGTCTCCGCCGGTATGGCGTCGACGATGAACTGATGCCGCGCCTCCGCGGCATCTACCGCCAGGTCTGGTTTCGCAACCATCTGATTCTCAAGGCGGGGCTTCAGGCCGTTGAGGCACTGCGGGAACAACAGATTTCTTCGTTGCTCATCAAGGGCGCCGCGCTGGTGGCAACGGTATACGACGACGTCGCACTGAGACCGATGGATGACTTCGATCTCGTCGTCCATCGCGCCGACTTCCGTCGAGCCCTCGCCGTGATCACAGGCATCGGCTGGCAGCTCGATCCGTCACTCCCCGACCCCGAGTCGCACCTGGAGTTCGAGCATGCGATCGGGTTGCGGCGCGAGGGATCTGGCGATCTCGACCTGCACTGGGCGTCGACATGGGGCGCCTTCGACACTCGTGGCGAAGAGGAGTTCTGGAGCAGTTCCGTGGAAGCGACAGTCGCCGGGACATCGGTCCGCGTTCTCGCACCCCCCGATCAGCTTCTTCAGCTCTGCACCCACGCAACGCAACTGAACGCGATGGCGCCCATCCGCTGGGTGGCCGACTCGCTGTTCATCCTGCAGAAGGCGGGAGCTACCTTCGACTGGCAGAGACTCGCCCATCTCGCCCGCATCCGCTCACTTTCTCTGACGCAGTTGCAGTGCCTCGAGTACCTGCGGAACGGTCTCGGCGTGAGAATTCCCGACGAGGCGATGGCCTCACTTCGGCGCAATGGAACCCTGCCAGAGCGCATCGTGCTGCAACTGAAGGTCTCGACTCGGGCGAAACGGCGCTGGTACGCCGCGCTCATGTGGCGGCGCCTGATTTTCCTCGACGGCCTGCCTGCTGTGCCTCGCCGGTTCAGACTCTTCCGTCGATACCTTCGCTCCGTATTTCGAGTATCAGCCGGCGGCTCCCTGCCCCGCGTCCTGCTCGGCCGGTTGACACGACCCGCGGCCGCAGTCACTGCGCAGAGTGGCACTAAGCAGAGCTGACGGCGCTCACAGCCGAGAGACCTCGGTTCAGCCGGCCTTCTGCTTCTCCTCGCTCTTCATCGCAGCCAGCACCCGCTCCCGGGTCATCGGCAGGCGATAGAGCCGCACACCGGTTGCGTCGAACACTGCATTCGCGATCGCCGCGCCGAGCGGCACGATCGCCGGCTCGCCGCCACCCTGCGGCGCCAGCTCATCGTTCGACACGAGAACGGTCTCGATCGGCGGCATCCAGGAGAAACGAGGGATCTCGTACGACGCGAAGTCCATGCTTCGGATCTCGCCCCCATTGAAGTCGATCTCTTCGCTGAATACGTAGCCGAGCCCCATCGCGACGCAACCTTCCATCTGCATGCGCGCACCGTTGGGGTTCACGACGATTCCCATGTCCTGCGAGCAGACGATGCGATCGACCTTCACCGCACCGGTCGATCGATCGACTGAAACCTGCGCGACGATTGCCGCATAGGTTCCCGAGTCGTAGCCGATGGCAATACCGCGGCCCTGCCCCGACGGACCGGCGGCGGCCTTCCAGCCGTACGCTTTCGCGGCTGCTTCGAGCGTGTTCCGGACGCGTGCCTCGGATGTGTTCTGCAGCCGGAACGCGAGCGGGTCGATGCCGGCCGCCGCCGCCATGATGTCGAGCTGCGACTCACGGGCGAAGACGTTGGTGCCGGCGCCGGGCGCACGCCACGAGCCGACGGCGAACGGATGAATCCTCGCCTCCGCGGTACCGCGCCGCATGTACGTCCGCGTTGAGACATCGGGAACGTCATAGAACATTTCCGCGGCTCGATCTCCCGCGGCATAGACGTGGTAGTCCCAGAGAGTGATCTTCCCTTCCGGTCCGACGGCAGAGGCGATCTTCACGACCGCAGCCGGATCGAAGGTGTCGTAGAAAAACTCCTCGGCACGCGTCCAGGCGACCATGACCGGCTTGCCGGTGATGCGCGCAAGGCGAGCCGCCTCGATTGCCTGCCCGCTGGGGCTCTTCCCGCCGAATCCTCCACCGATATACGGCGTGATGACGCGGACGCTCTTCTCGTCCATCCCGAACTCGGCCATCAGACGATCGCGCGTACCGAAAGGACTCTGCGTTCCGGCCCAGACCGTGAGCTTGCCGTCCTTCATCTCGGCCACCGCCGTGTGCGGCTCGATCGGAGCATGCGCCTTGTATGGCGACCGATAGGTCGCTTCGAACAGGCGCGGCTCCCCTTCGGATCCTGCACTCTGTTTCACCCGCGTGAGTGCGGCCCCGATATCTCCCCTGGTGAACCTCACTTCGCTGTCGGTGACCTTCGTGACGAAATAGTCGCCGACTGATTCGGTGTCGAATGCTGCCTCAGGCTGCGTCCACTCCGCTTTGATCGCGGCGAGAGCCTTCGCGGCGATCTCCGGATCGGCGTGCAGTACCGCGACGAGATCCTTCTCCTCGACCACGGTGACGCCGCCGATTGCCTTCGCCTTCGAGACGTCGATCGACTGCGCGGTCGCGCCATGCACCGGAGGCCGGAGGATGCGCGCGTACAACATTCCGGGCAGACGGATGTCGCCCGCGAACTTCGCGGCGCCGGTCACCTTCTCGCGTCCATCGACCGGTTTCGGCGACTGTCCCATTACCTTGAACTCTTTGACCGAGCGAAGCACCGCCTTGTCGTCGACGAGACGCGTGATCTGCTTGCCCTTAGCCAGCTGGCCGTAGGTCACCTTGCGTGACGGATCGCCAGCCACTGAAATCACTCCGTTCGTCAGGATGAGCTGTTCGTTCGGCACGCCGAGCTGCTGCGCCGCCAGCTTCATCAGCACTGTTCGCGCCTCGGCCGCGGCCGCACGCAGCGCCGGTCCGAAAACGCGCGTGGTGAGCGAACCCCACGTCCCGGCATCCCACGGACATTGATCGGTGTCGCCGAGAACCATCGTGATCGAATCGATACCGACCCCGAGCTCTTCCGCCGCCATCTGGGCCTGCGAGGTGATCACCCCCTGCCCCATCTCGACCTTTCCGGAGAAGACCGTGATGTGACCGCTTTCGTCGATGCGGAGATAGGCGTTCAGATCTTCCGGGTAGCCCCGGCGCTGCTGTGCGAACAGATCCGACGGTTTCGTCGTGATCAGAACGACCACGCCCCCACCAAGCAGCTTGCAGAACTGGCGGCGATCGACAGCTTTCACTTGCCACCTCCCGTACGCGTGGCCGCATCTTCGATTGCGGCGACGATCCTCTGATGCGCGCCACAACGGCAGAGGTGATCATCCATCTCTTCCACGATCTTCGAGCGCGATGGCTTCTTGTGCTTCTCGAGCATCACGTACGCGTTCATGAGCATTCCCGACGTGCAGAACCCGCACTGCAGCGCGCCGTGATCGATGAACGCCTGCTGCAACGGATGCAGCTTGCCGTCGCGCTCGAGTCCTTCGACCGTAGTAACGTTCTTCCCCTGCACCTGACTCAAAGACGTCTGGCAGGAGCGGATCGCCTCGCCATCGACCACGACCGTACACGAGCCGCAGATCCCGTCGCCGCAGCCGAACTTGGTGCCGGTCAATTCGAGATCGGTGCGGAGCACCCAGAGAAGCGTCCGGTCATCCTCGGTGTTCAGAGAAACAGGATTGCCGTTCACGTTGAACCTGATCTGACGTTTCATCTTGCGAACCTCCTGACCGGAGAGCTGGACCGGCTCCGCTGGTGATGCGATGTTAACGCAGGTAAAGCGTCCGTGTGCTGCTACGCGGCTACATCAAACGGTGAGTTGCGTTTGTGGGTCGTCGGCAAGGGATCCCTCTCCGTCCTTCGCCCCTCACACCCGCCCGCCGCCCCCGGGGCTCCGGCGGCTCGGGATGACAGCGAGGATGACGGCGCCTCTCAATCGAAGCGTCCCGACATGTCAAAACCCTTCAGATGTCACCCCGAGCGGGCGGATGGGCGGGCATGCGAGGGGCCTGGCAGGCTGCGTACTCCGTAACCCCAGGGCATAGCGAGTGCGGCTACTTCGTCTTCTCAGCGTTCACTCTTCGCCAGCTTCCAGTTCCAGAAGTTGAAAATAGTCCGCGTCACGATCGACATCGAAGGCTGCATCCTCGAACGGGACCACTGCGAGTTCTTCACGATGCGCGTCGATGACGCTACGGGCCCCTCGATCGCCGCGCAGCGTCAGCAGCTCACCATGCAGCCCTGCGGCGAACGCCACAGGAATGCCGGCAACCGCCCGGTAACCGGTCGCAACGATCGGCGCCTCGAGCGCGAGCAGCATCCGGAGATGCTCCGGCGTGACGAGAGGCTGATCGACTGTCGTGAAGAGAATGCGCCGGCCGGCCGCGGCGGCGACAGCGGCCCGGATCGAGCTCGAGATTCCTTCCTGCCACTCTTCATTCGAAACGACTTCGACGTTCAGACCTTCGAGCAGCGAGCTGACCTCGACTGCTCCCTGAATGACGAGCGCTCTGGTGCAGCCAGCTGCGATCGCGACCCGCACCGCGTGACGTATGAGCGGCTCCCCTCGATAGTCCAGCAGCTGCTTCGGACGTCCGAGGCGTCGGGAGCCTCCGGCGGCGAGAACCACGGCAACGGCGTCGATCACGGCTGTGGTATCGGAGTCCCCGCGGGCTCGTGAATAGGGCCTTCCTTCACGCGGAGAGGGCGCGCGGCCGCACGACGGAATACGCTCAGGACCTCGGCGACGATCGCCAGCGCGATCTCCTCCGGCGTATCCGCTCCGAGGTCGAGACCAGCCGGGTTGTAGAGGCGCGCGCACATCGCCGGGCTCACCTCGCCGATCTGCGTCAGGATCTCCTCGCCGCGCACTTTCGGGCCGAGAAGGCCGATGTACGTGGCCGATGAAGCGAAAGCTGCCTCCACGAGCGCCACGTCGTGCAGAAAGTTGTGCGTCATGATGACGATCGCGTCGACTCCTGAGAGATCGGGTCGATCGTAGGAGCGGATTACGTCAGCCCGCCAGCCGGTCGCACGAGCCATGACGGCAACCGGCTCACAATCAGGTCCCCGCCCGAAGATCACGATTCGCTTCTGCGGCTCGATCGTCTCGGTCAGAACGACGTTTCCCTCGAATGCCGTCTCCCATCCGATCGGCTCGCCCTGCGGCAGAGGAGGAAGCCGCGGAGGGTTGCCGCTGTCGAACGGCTCGACCAGCATCTCGATCAGGCCGCGGCAGCCTAACCCGAGGCCGAACACGATGTCGTCCGGACTCGAACTGTCATAGGTGACGATCCGCGGGGCGAAGTCGTCGAGCCAGCTCTTCGCACGCTCCGCGATGTCGCGCTCGACGCATCCGCCCGAGATCGCGCCGTCGACCGAACCGTCCTCACCGATCACCGAGCGCGCTCCCGCGCGCCGGTAGGTGGAGCCGCTCGTGCTGATGACGGTGACCAGCAGACCACGTCTCCCCTCACCGACGATCCGTCCAACCGCGTCATAAATGCGCTGAAGCTCGTGCATGGTCGTCGTGGAAAGTATAGAGCGAGTCGGGACATGCGCCTGCGCGTGAGTTCTGTCATCCGAGCCTGGGCGGTGCCATTCATGTGCGTCGCACCGCCCGACCATCCAGATCCCCGCGCTACTCATCCAAAGAAACTCCCGTGCGGGTTTGAGTAGCGGCAGCCGGATGGTAGCCCGGGGGTGCGAAGCGGAAGCGGAGCACCCCCGGAAATCTTTGTCCGAAACCCGGTGCGCGAGCATGAAAACGTGGAACTAGAATGCACGACGTGCAAGGCCACCCACAGGAACGGGGCGAGAAGCGGCTGGTGCTCGCGTTTCTGCTCGTTCTCGCGCTCCTCACGGTCGGGCGGGTGGTGTACGTTCGTTCATTACCGGGCGGCGGCCACTTCACGAAGTATCTATTCCATGCCGATCGGATTTACGCCGGTCATTTCGATCGTGAGACGATTCCTACGCTGAGTCCGGGGTACCTCTGGTTGATGGTGCTGCTGCGTGGTCCGCTCGGACTCGACCACTGGCCAATTCGCACGCTGCAGATCGTGATGATCAGCGTCGCAGCCGCGGCGGCCGCCGCTGTGGCGCGCCGCCATGGAGGCATCGGCGCGGCGATCGTCGCGACGGTCGTCGTTCTCGGGAGCCGGACGGCGCTCGTCAATGCAACCGACTTCGAGCCCGAGTCGCTCCTCTCCATGCTGAGCTCCGCTGCAATCGCACTGGTTCTCGGCGGACGAGCACGCCCCCTCCCCGGCGGTATCGCCGCCGGTCTCGCAATCATCACGCGGCCGGTGGCGCTGCTGCTCGCCGCCGTTCTCGCGTTGCTTGCAGAGGGACGCAGGCGCCGCATTGCCTTCGTTGCAGGTGCGGCTGCTCCGGTTCTGCTCATCATCGTTGTGAACGGAATGATGACCGGGAACTTCGCGATCATGGCTCCCGGCACCGTCTTCTACGAAGGGATGAATCCTCGCGCTACGGGCTCGACCGCGGCTGCTCCGCGTGTGGTCAAAGAGATCGAGCCACGACTCGGGACTCCCGATGCCGCGCATCGCGCCTATCGAGTCGTCGCGGCCGCGGCGTTGGATCGCCCGCTCGTCGAGAACGACGAATCCAACCGCTACTGGTCCGGACTTGCCCTTCAATTTCTCCGTGTTGATCCACTCGCGGCAGTAAGGCTGACAACCGCGAAGGTGCATCATCTGCTTCGTGCCGCGGACGAATGGGATGTCCCCTCCATGTCGATCGTGGAGCGCCAGATGGCCTCGCCATTCTGGATCTCGTTTGCGCTGGTTACCCCATTGGCCGCGATCGGAGTGTGGGCGTCTCGAAGGGAAGCAGGACTGCGTCTCGCAGCAGTTGCCGGCGCGGTCGCGTTGCCGATGGTTCTCTTCTTCGTCAGTGGACGTCACCGAAGTGCTCTCGTCGTTCCGCTCGCGATACTCGCAGGGATCGGCGTTGCCGCGCTGTGGCGTGACTTCCGGGAGAAGCGCGGCCGTGTCGCGTTGCTGCTCGGATTCGTAATTCTCACGGCCGTTCTTCTCTCGGCGAGCGACGCGCGGATGATGAAGCACGAAGCGGCAGAGGAGCTTCGGGCGCTTCTGAGCGAAGGGACGGCGAGCAGCCTCACACGCGCAAAACTTCTGGCCCCTGAGAACGACCTCGAGGTCGACCGCGCCATCCTGCTTGCCTTCGCTCGCCGGCAGCTTGCAGAGATCGAGGATCCGGCACGGCTGCTCGCGATTGCCGTTGCCATCGACGATGTTGGTGAGCACGAAGTGGCTCAGCAGATTTTCGAGCGACTCGGATCCGGTTTCCCGAGAGGCTCACTGCTTCGAGTCTCCTCCATTGAGTACTACCACGCTCGCTCCCGTCTGCGATCAGGGGACGAGCCGGGTGCACGGCAGCTCGCCTCGCGGGCATCACGCCACCTGAGAAACGATTCCGCCGTTCTGGCGCTGCAGGCGACTCTCGCAAACGATACGACGGCCCGACGACGTCTCGAAACGCTTTTCGATCCGTTCACCGCGGGCCACGCGCTGGCCGAGGCGCGTATCGAAGTCTGCCGGAGCGATCGAGCCTGCCTGCGCAGTGTCGCCGACGATCTCCACGCGCTCGAGGCGCGACTTCCGCTCTGGGAGCGCTTGGCGCGTACGCGTTTGCGAGCGGATCCGGCGAGTTGAGGAATCGAGGGGCAACCCGCAACCCTGCCCAATGGCCTTAAGCCCACAAGGGGATGACATACGCCGTTCTCAGTCGCGGCGCTCAGCGCTTCACCCACCTTCCCTCGAATCGTCCTCCCCACCCGCGTCTCCCGTCGAGCGCCCCGAGCTTTACATCGCCGAGGCGCTGGCCTGACGAAGTCAGATAGGTCGTTGCGCCATCACGAGCGATGCGGAAGAGGGTCAGCTCTTCGAGCTGGCCGAGACGGCGGCAGTAGTCGTAATGAATGTTCTCGCGAAGTGACCTTTCGAGTGCGTCTGCGGCAGAGAGGAGCTGAGCGTCCGTCGCATCACTCTCGACAAAAAGGGCGTACGAACGTTCCTCGCAGGCCAGCATGGCGAACGACGCCGGGGCGCCGGCGCTCTCGAGGGCGCGGGCGAGATGCTCGCGAACGAACAGCTCGTTCAGCTTCTCGCCGAAGTGATCGGACAGATGATTCGCACGACCGACGAAACGGAGAATCGGACAGGTGTCGCGGAAGCCGGTCAGCTCGACGAGATCTTCCGTGTCGTAGCGATAGAGGCCGGCGCCGGTCGTCAGGATGACACCATAACGCCCCCCGGTGCGCGCTTGCGACGCAGGAATAACTTCTCCGCTCTCCGCACACCGCAGCTCATAAAAGTGCGACCGGTACGCGAGCAACGGAAACGAAATGAATCCCTCGGTCGAGAGCAGGCCTTTGGGGACGACGCTCGCCTGCGGAAAGAGACGTGAGAGATGCGCGGCCCCGGAAGCCGCACCCGCATCGGCCCAGCAACTGATTACTCGCAAACGCGGCCAGAGAGCGGCATGCATCGCGCCGTCGTCCGCGAGCGAGGTCGCTGAACGGACCTCTGCACCGCGACCTCCGCCGATCTCCACTGCCAGCGACGAGCCCATCTCGCGCAGCGGCGCCATCAACAGCGAAAGGAAACTCGGATGCCAGACGGAGATCAGCGACAGCGTCCTGCATCGGATCAGGTGAAGAAGCGTCGAGCGCCGGAATACATCGAGATCCTGATGGAGTCGCACGTCGCGTGGTACCGCCTGCACCATCCTGACGAGTCGCGCACGCAGCGGGCCGAGATGATCCTCATCGGCCGCCGTCTGACCGTCCGACGTCACGGGCGAAAGCGACCAGTACGCCTCACCGGCAAACGCCGCGGGGTGGCTGGTGAAGAGGTCGACGATCCAGGGTGCGATCGCCCGTTCGAACTCTGCGCGCAGCTCTCGGGTGTACGGAATCCGTTTCGTCGCCCCCGACGAGCCGCTGGTCGGCTCGACATGAATCACTGGCGAAGAAACGAGCAGCCGGGGATCGCGCAGTTCCGGATACTCGTCATATGTCCGCACGGGAACACACTGCTGGTAGTCCTGGACCGATGCGATCGAGCGAAACCGGTGGGCTCGTCCGAACATGGTCTCGGCGTTGCGCCGCAGAATCCGCAGGAGAACCTCCTGCTGCACTTCAGCGACGCGGTGGAGGTTCGCACGAAAGGCGAACGCCGAAGGAAGCGACGAGAGCAGCCACGCGCCGTTCGCGAGAATCGAAGAGACTCTCAACGCAACATCCGCAGTCCGGCCGCTGTCAGATTCTCCTGAGCGACGCGCACGAGACAGGCGAGCTCGTCGCCGGCGGCATGACCTGGATTCGCCTCGACGAAGAACCGCACCCACGCGTTGCGCTCGATCCGAAGCGCCGGATCGGAAAGGCCGGGACGGAGCGGTGCCGGCGTTGCGAGCCGGACGACTCCCGACCTCGGTTCGTAGCCCTCGCCGAACTTCGCCGTCGCGATCCGATCGAGCAGATGTTTGACGGCGAGGGGCGTTTCACCGCCTGGTCCAGGATGAAACTCACGGAAGAACAACGGGAGGAAGCGATACGTCCGATAGCCGGAGCTGATCAGAAACCAGTAGACGTCCGGCGCTGCCAACTCCCGCGCCACCGAGAAGACATGGCGGCCCCAGAGTCGCGGCAGGTCGAACGTCCCCCACCGGTGCGGGGCGACGATCGTATCGCCGGAAAAGAACACCGGCACGCCATCGACCTCCATCAGCATGAGCGTCGAAAAGCCGGCGATGGACTCATCGTCGTCGCGAAGCAGAATCACCCACTCCTTCTCCGCAAGATCGCGTTCAAACACGGTCCGCCCGACATTCGTGAACCAGGTCGAGAGCAGCGCGAACATCTCATCCCGCTCGGTGCGGGTGAGCGCACTCCGCAACACGAGGTCAGAGCGCGGCGATCTCGAGGTATCGAGGGCGTGTATCGAGCTGGTCATGAAGATCGTTTTCGTTCTCCCAGCCAACGGTGTAAACCGCGGCTGGATAAGCAACATGAGGAAACCGTCTCGCAACCTCGAGCAGCGGATCGCTCTCGGTGAATCCGATCAGCAGCTGATCGATCCGGCGCTCCGCCGCGCGTGTCAGCAGCAGCTCAATGAGCTCACGCGCAACGTCGGGATCGTCGTCCGCGACACAGAAACAAACTCCGCAAGCCAGCGGCAGAGCGGTTCCGGGACGAGGAAGTCGTGGTCTCCCCGCCATCGCCGCCGCTACGTTATAGAACGGACGGGCGATCTGCATCACGGACTCGTAGGCATCGACGATCGTCTGCTTGAACGCACGCTGGTCCCACAGCCCTGCGACTCCCGCCAGACGCCCATCCTTTTCGACCGTGACGAAATCGCTTTCCTGAAATCCACGCATCGCTCCACTCGAAAAGTCGCTCTCGGAGTAAACCGGGAAGAAGTTGCGACGGCGTCCCTGGCGCTGAAGGAAAGCAACAATTTCAGCGAGCGGGCGTCGCTCGGCAGGCGTCAGAATCGTCCGGCCCCGACCAGCTCTGATTGCGAGCGTCATCAGCCTGTCGATCTTCCGGTAAAGCGGCATCGCACCTCGTGCGCGGCGGACGAGAACGCCCTCAGCTTCGTCGTTCCCCTCGATGATCGTGGTGACATACCCACGCGGAGGATCCTCGCGATGAAGTTCGCGCAACATACGAAAGCCGCGTGAGACGAGCCAGCGCCCACGGAAATCGCGATCGACTCTGAGCTGCCCAAGGTAGCCGACGACCGCCGGCTCACCGTTGATGTACAGCGGTCGCACCGAGCGACATGCAACTCCGACGACGGCGCCGTCGGATCGCGCGACGAGCACCTGAGTCGCCCCCATGGTCCTGCACCCGGTGAAGTAGTCGGGCTCCCGCTCGTACCGAATTCGTATGCGACCAGGCACGGCATTCCGCGCCAGCAGACGACGGATCGGCTCGTCGTCTTCGGGCGTCGCGAGGGAGAAGTCGATCTGGTTCCTCGGAGTTCCTCGGACGGAGTTCCTCGGAGTTCCTCGGAGTTCCTCGGAGTTCCTCGGGTTTGAGTTCCTCGGTTCCTCGGAGTTCCTCGGAGTTCCTCGGGAGGCGTCCGGTTCCACAGTCTTTCCGGCGGGTTTTCGGCTTCGGAGCGGGCTCATTGCTCTCGCGCCTCATTCGGAAGGCTCGCCGCTTCAGGTGCCAACATCGGCGAAACACTCTCGCTCCCCTCCGAGGAACTCCGAGGAACCGAGGAACCGAGGAACTCCGAGGAACCCGAAGACCCCGAGGAACTCCGAGGAACTCCGAGGAACTCCGAGGAACTCCCAAACGAGGAGCTGGCCTTCAAAAGCTCTCCCCGAAACGTCTCATCGCCTAACGGATAGTCGCGGCGCTGGGTGACTTCGCGCCGGATGAGCCAGTTGATCGTGAAGAATTTCGCGCCCATGTAGAGAGAACCGCTGTTGACTTTGTCGAGACTGCGGCGCCAGATCGACGAGAGTCGGTAGAACTCTTTGCGGGCGCTGATGCAGCCTTCCTTCACCTCGTCCGCGGTCATGCCGGTCGGCGTGTAGGGAACCATGCCGTAACGGTAGGCGGGATCGAGCCACCACTTGTCGAACAGCAGCCGTCCTTCTGCCTGCAGGCGATCGTAGAGGGGCGTGCCGGGAAACGGTGTGAGGTGATTGAAGGCGACGATGTAGAAGCGGTGCTGTTCAGCGAACTTCACGATCTGCTGCAGCGACTCGTGGGAGTCTCCGTCGTAGCCGACGATGAACGTCACGTAGAGCCGCATGCCGTGACGGCGGAGATTCTCCAGCGCGACGCCATAGCCGCCCTTCATCGTGTTGAACGACTTCTGCATCTTCCGGAGATTCTCTGGATTCAACGATTCGAAACCGATCAGCAGGCCCTGGCAGCCGCTCGCTCTCAGCAGTTTGAGTAGCTCTTCGTCATGCGCAACGTTGATGCTCGCCTGGCTCACCCAGCGGATCTTCAACGGGATCAGCTTCCGATAAAGCTCCTTCGCCTCCTCGAGATTCGACGTGATGTTGTCGTCGACGAAGAAGTAGAGCGGCTTCGGATTGCGACGGATCTCGTCGCAGACCTCGTCCGCGGGTCGGCGTGTCTGCGTACTGTTGAAGTACGACTGGATCGCGCAGAACTCGCACTTGAAGTGACAGCCGCGTCCCGCTTCGACGAGGCCGAGCGGAAGGTAGCGTTTTCCGACGAAGATCGAGCGGTCAGGACCGAACCCGGCCAGCGACGGCCGTCCGTTCCCGCGGTACGTCCGCTCGAGCCTTCCATGCCTGAAGTCGTCAATGACGCGAGGCCAGATTCCCTCGGCCTCCCCGATGACGACCGACTCCGCGTACTCGGCGACTTCGTCCGGGACGAGCGTGGCGTGGAAACCGCCCATGATCACCGGGACGCCGCGCCTGCGGTATTCCGTCGCAATCTCGTAGGTGCGGCGCGCGGTGTAGGTCTCCACGCTGATGGCGACGAGGTCGGTCGGCTCGTCGTAAGGAATCACCTCCATCCGATCGTCGTAGAACTTCACCTCGACGTCGCGTGGAGTCAGACCTGCGATGACGGCGGGAGCGAGCGGCTCCATCTGCCAGGTGCGAATGTACTTTTCACCGGCTCGTCGGCCGATGCAGGGGTGGACGAGGGTCAGTCGCATAGGGTCAGGCGGCTTTCGAGGAGGTGAGCGACCAGTCGCAGGTGTAGTAGCGGTTGAGGTGATGGGCGTAGAAGCGGTATCCGAAATTCGTCGGGATAGCGATCGGCAACTGGACGCGTGACCCGGCAAGTCGTCTGAAGATGTTCGAATAGCTGTAAGTCATCTTCCAGGCACGCTCTGTCCCCTGCTGCAGTTCCTCCGGAGTCATGCGAGTCGGCTGATAGACGACGTGCTGTCCGTCGTAGTAGCTCCAGTCGGTCGTCAGGAGCCGTCCTTCGGATGCGAGTCGTGCATGCAGCGGCGTTCCCGGAAACGGAGTCATGATCGCATAGCGTGGAAGGTCGATGTGATTGTCGATCGCGAACTGCGCCGTTCTCTCGAAGACCGACGTGTCGTCGTCGTCGAATCCGAAGACGAAGCAGCCCTGGATCGCGATCTTCCGCGCGTGCAGTTTCTCGATCACAGTTTTGTACTCGACCCGTGAGCTGAACTGCTTACGCGATTCAGCGAGAGCACCGTCGCTGAGTGACTCGAAACCGAGGAGCAGACCGCCGCAGCCGCTGGCGGCAGCGAGATCGAGCAGCTCGTCGTCCCAGGCGATCATCGTCGTTGCGAGACCACCCCAGCGGACGCGAAGCGGTGCGATCGCACGGAACAGTTCTTTCGCGTAGTCGGTGTCGGAAATCAGATTCAGATCGAGGAAGATCAGCTTCTTCGGCTTCATCTGCCTGATGTCGGCGACTACTTCGCCGATCGGCTTCTGCAGCGGACGGCCCCAGGCCGACGGGACGACGCAGAACTCGCACTTGTGAATGCAGCCGCGGGTCGCCTCGATCGTGTGCAGCGTAAGGTAGTTGTGCGCGGCGAGCAGCTCACGGCGCGGGATCGGCAGATTCTCGAGCTTCAGGTGCGGTGACTGGTCGTACCGCCGCTGCATCGTTCCGGCGACAAAGTCGCGCAGCAGCTGCGGCCAGGTCTCCTCGGCATAACCGGTCACCAGCGCGTCGCAGTGCTGCTGGACTTCCTCCGGCATCAGCGTCGCGTGGACGCCGCCGATGACGACTGGGATTCCGCGCGATCTGAAGTGGGCGGCGAGCTCGTAGGACCGCGGAGCGGTACCCGTGATCGCACTGATTGCTACGAGGTCGGCATCGATGTCGCGGTCGATGTCGCGGATCCCCTCGTCCATGATGACCACCTCTGCCTCGAGTTCTGGCGGGATAAGCGACGCGAGAGTCGTCAGCGTGAGCGGCGCATAGCGGAGCGACTTCTTCCAGATGCCGGAGCGATGGCGATACAGCGGCCCCCGCGGAGAGATGAGTACCACCCTGAGCCTTTGGCGTGTCATCGGGAGCCCTAACAGTGCACGGGACGGCTTTATTGTAATGGGACGAACAAGTTGACCGAATCGCGTCGTGGCGAGCCCAGCCGATCGCCACCACACTCCCCACTCCCACTCCCCGCTTTTTCAATTTTCAATTTTCAATTTTCAATTCCGCATTACTCCGTCCTCCATCTCCACCACCCGATCCGCATGTCTCGCGATCCTGCTGTCGTGGCTCACGATGACGACGCCTCGCCCGTCGGTTCGCGCAGCCGATTCGAGAAGTGCGATCGTCGCCTCGCCGGCGACCGAATCGAGACTCCCGGTCGGCTCGTCTGCCAGGATCAGCATCGGCCGATTGGCCAGGGCGCGGGCGATCGCAACGCGCTGCTTCTCGCCACCACTGAGGACGCGCGGCGAGCGTTCGGCGAGATGAAGCGCCCCGACCGAGTCGAGGGCGGCCTCCGCTGCTTCGCGGGGATTCGAGGAGATACCGGCGAGCTCGATCACGAGCTGCACGTTCTCTCTCACACTCAGTTCATCCAGGAGCCGAAAGCCCTGAAATACGAACCCAGCGTGGCGCAACCGGAAGTCGGCGAGCTCGCGGTCGGAAAGCTCGTGCAGCGCACGGCCTCCTGCGACGATCCTGCCGCTCGTCGGCCGAACGAGGCCGCCGAGCATCGAGAGGAGCGTGGTCTTCCCGCTGCCGTTAGGCCCCATGATCAGGACGATCTCTCCCGCGGCGACGCTGAGCGACACACCCCGGACTGCACGGACGACGACGCCCGCCGCGTACTCCTTCGTCACTTCTTCGGCCCTCAGCAGCGGTTCGTTCATGCGCGGAACACCTCGCCCGGATAGATCCGCTTGAGCAATCCGACAGGGGCAAGCGCCGACACCGCACCAACCAGCAGTGCAACCGGCAGCACGAAGAGCAACTGAGGTTCGTAGCGCAACGACAGCGCTGGAACCGTGTACAGGAGCAGTGGAGTCATCGCCGCCACGATCGCTGCACCGCCGGCGCAGCCGAGAGCGGTCACGATTAGAGCCTGCGTGACGATGACCCGGACGAGCCACCGCTGGCTGGCGCCAAGTGCCTTGAGGGTCGCGTAATCCTCACGCCGGGAGAGAACCGTGTTGTAGAGCATCAGCGCGACGATGAGGGCGCAGACGAACGCGCCGAAGATTGCGGCGGCGGCGAACACCGGCAGCACGCCGCTCTGCATCTCCTCGTGGTGGTATCGAACGAAGTCGTCAGCTTCATGAACCGACAGGTCGGGGAACTGAACGCGAATCCTCTCCGCCACCTTCGACCGCTCGTCGGGTTCCCGTACGGTCACGAGGATGAAGCTCGCGGTGTTCTCCAGTCCGAGGATCGCCGCGGCATCGTCGCGGCGCGTGAAGCCGAACTGCGAGACGAGCGCGTTCGTCCCCTCGCTGATCCCCTTCACCGTGAATGCGCGCCCCTGAATCTCGAGCATCGATCCCACGCCGAGCCGGTACTTTTTTACGAACGATCGGTCGAGCACGATCTCGCCGCGCTCCAGCTTCGCGGAGCCGTCGCTCACGGTCGTCGGTGCTCCGAGGTTCGTCTCCGGATCGAATGCGAGGATGAAGAGAGTCGACGAGCGGCGACCGTTCACGTCCGCTTTCGTGATCACGCGTGTCAGCGGTGATGCGACCGCGACCCCATCGACCTCTGCGACTTCAAAAGCGAGGTCTGCCGGCAGAAACGAAGAGCTCTTGAGAATGTTGTCAGAGTTCTTCTGCGACACCCAGATGTCGACGCCGGCGGTGCTCACGTAACGCGTCGATCCGTCTCTGACCCCGTCGTGAACTGCGAACAGAAACAGCAGGAGGGAAATCGTGGCGGCCACACCGGCGATCGTGACGATCAGTCCACCGCGATTGCGGAACAGCAGACGGCGGGCGACCGGGATCATGAGCTCATCTCAACGTGGGACAGAAGCGGATCGATTTCTCCATTTTGCGCGACGCGACGCCTCCCTGAACATGAGGGTTGTCTCCCCCCGCAAAAACCCGTGCAAAGACGCCGACCGGATCGCACAACAGCGGACTTATCGCTCCTCTCCCCGCGCGCGGGGAGAGGGTGGCCGAAGGCCGGGTGAGGGGCCGCGCCACCGGCCACACACGAGCAAGTTGCAAGTGCAGCGACCCACACCCTGACGCGTCCGCTGCAACACACAACCCATTGACACTACGGGAATAGAGAGCACCTCCTGCGACGGAATGATCGACCCTCGAGAATGCTTATTTGTAGTTCCGAAATCGACAATAGGAGGGACGACGGATGATGGGAAAACGATTGGTGCGCCCATGGGCCAATGTAGCGGTCGCGACGGCACTGGCCTTAGTGACGAGCTGGGCCATTGTCAGCGGCAGCAAGGTGGACGAGCGTACGACGGCCGTCGAGGGCGTTGCGGCGCCGGTAGCCACCCTGGCAGCGTCCGTCCTTCCGCAGAAAGACTTCGCAGAGACGGTCGCGTCCGGTGCGCATGCGATCGCTGAGCTCGCTGCGCCGGGTAAGACCGATCCGATCGAGCTTCCGCGCATCGGCGCGGAGGAGCGAGCCCGGCTCAGCAGCGAGATGAATCGCTGGGTTACGCGCCACCCGGAGCAGCTCGTGGAGGTCATCGCGAATCTGGCCGAAGAGCAGCCGCTTCCGCTCGCGCCAACGTTCCTCCTGTCGATCGCCTGGGCTGAAACACGAGGAAAGATTCTCGCAGTCTCCCCTGCCGGAGCGGCGGGTCTCGCGCAGGCGACTCCCGCGGCCTACCTGTCGGAAGGTCTCAACGGCAAGCTGTTCGTGACGAATGACTATCTGATGGGTACGCGTGCGTTCATCATGAAGAAGCCGCTCGGTGATGCGCTGTCGATCAGCTCACCGCTGATGACGAACAACACTCCGGCCGCACGGCAGCGAGCACTGAAGCTGACTGCGAGCGCGCTCGAGCTTCGCCAGGAAGGGATGGACGAGCTGGAAGCACTGCGTCCTGTCGCCAACGAGACCTTTCTCCAGCGGATCGCAGAGAATGACGAGCACAATCTCAAGGCACTGCAGGAGCTCCAGTCACTGATCGAGCGCGGTGCTCCGCGGGAAGAGCTCCGGAACTACAGAACGCGTGTTCAGCGCGACTACACCTACCTTCGAAATCTCCAGCGAGACGGCTGGGCGAGGTATGCGAAGGCACTCGACGAACGGCGCGACACTCTGCTCCGGCAGCAGTACGGCCAGTCGGCCGCAACAGTGATCACGACCCGTCCCTACGAGGCGGGTGAGTTCCTCGGCCGTGAGCTTGACGCCCGATTCTCCCCCACCGAGATGGCGAAGTTCCTCGCCCTCCACCTCGGCACCAAACAGCAGCAGGCACGCGACCTCGGCGTGGAAGACGAAATGCTCGACGCCTGGACCGCCGCGCTCTACAACGGCGGAGCAGTCAACGTGAAGCGGATGCAGGCCGGACTGATCGGAAGACTGGTCGAGACCCAGAAGTACATGAGCATGGTCCCGGAGCGCAACGCCAGGCTCGCACGGCTGCTCGGATAATCCTCTCTGCGATCTGGCGAGCAAGCATACTCACGCCTTATCGCTACGCCCTCGCCGAAACATGAGGTTTGTTGCCCCTCTCCCCGCGATCTTAGCGGGGAGAGGGGGCCCTGAGCGAAGCCGAAGGGCCGGGTGAGGGGCTGCACAAACGGTCATACACGAGCATGTTGCAGGTGCAGCCCCGCGCAGAGCGGCCATCCGTTTCATTCAGGTCGTGACTGCATCCATCGCCCGCCGGGCAGGCACACCATCGTCGCCCCCAGGCGCAAGATCACGAAAATCACCACGCAGCACCTTCAGCGCGTACTTTTCGCGATCGATTTCCTTCCGCGTGCGAATGCCGAGTCGACGGAAGACGGAGAGCGGCGGACACCATCCCTGTACAGCATGCTGAAAAAGAAATGCCGAGACGACGGCGGGAAGAATGAGCCAGTAGCGCCGGTGAAACGCGGCGAGCATCACTCCGGTAAAGGCCAGTGTCGAAGCGTTCGCCGCCAGATACCGCTCGATATCCCACTCGCGATCGAGCTCTTCGAGCCGACTCTGGATTGCCGCGGGTCCCCCGGCCGCTACGGACCGGATACTCCACTCCGACTCGAGGTCGATCTGCTCATTCACCTCGGAATCGGTTGCCTGCCGGACACGATCCGCTTCCTGCTCCGTACGCGCTTCGCTCTTCATAACGAGTGCGCGTGGAGCGAGTTTCGTGCCGAGGCGTGGATTCCGAAGTTCGAGTTGCACGCGCACAACACTTTGCGCTCATCCCGAGCCAAGGACGGCGGGGCGTCGCGACTGAGGAAAAGAAACTAAAGCCCGTCGAGCGCGACATGGCCCTCTTGTCGGTCCTTCCTTGCCCATGCCACGTTGCCCTTCTCCCCCCGCGCTTCTTGCGGGGGGAGAAGGTGCCGAAGGGGGATGAGGGGGGCGTACCACCGCCCTGCACTTGCATCTTGCTCGAGTGTGGCCGGTGGCACGGCCCCTCACCCGGCCCTTCGGCTTGTCGCGAAAGCGATCGGCTTGAGGGATGCGAACTCATGGTGGACCGCAAGTGCCGTTCTCAATTCGCGTAGCGCTTCAGATCCTCGCGTTCCGCAGCCGCAGCGCGTTTGCGATCACGGAAACGGAACTGAAGCTCATCGCCGCGGCTGCGAGCATCGGGCTGAGCAGCAGGCCGAAGAATGGGTAGAGCACGCCCGCGGCGACCGGCACGCCGAGAGAGTTGTAAATGAATGCAAAGAAGAGGTTCTGCCGGATGTTGCGCATCGTTGCCTGGCTGAGGCGCCGTGCGCGAACGATGCCACGCAGGTCTCCTTTGACCAGCGTCACTCCCGCACTTTCCATCGCGACATCCGTACCGGTTCCCATCGCGATGCCGACTTCGGCCTGCGCCAGCGCCGGCGCGTCGTTGATCCCGTCGCCCGCCATCGCAACGATCCGCCCCTCACTCTGCAGCCGCTTCACCGCCGCAGCCTTCTGATCAGGCAGCACCTCGGCGATTACCTCGTCGATCCCGAGCCTCGACGCCACCGCGTCGGCCGTAGTCCGGCTGTCGCCGGTCAGCATTACGATCCGAATCCCTTCCGCATGCAGCTCGCGGATCGCGTCCGGCGTCGTCTCCTTCACTGGATCCGCCACGCCGATGAGTCCTGCCGCGCGGCCGTCGATGACGACGAACATGACGGTCTGTCCCTCACGCCGCAGCCCTTCTGCTCGAGGTCCAAGTGAACCGGCATCGACTCCCGCTTCCTCCAGCAACGCTTTGTTGCCGAGCGACACCTGTTTGCCATCGACCACTCCGCGCACTCCTCTTCCCGTCACCGACGAAAAGTCCGCAGCGGGACGAACCGTAATGCCACGCTCTTCGGCGCCGGCAATGATTGCCGCCGCCAACGGATGTTCGCTTGCTCTCTCGACAGCCGCGGCAAAACGAAGCACTTCGTTCTCGTCTCCATCCACCGCCTCGACGATGGCGAGAGCCGGCTTCCCCATCGTCAGCGTGCCGGTCTTGTCGACGACGAGCGTGTCGACAGTCCGCAGCACTTCGATTGCTTCGGCATTTCGGAAGAGCACCCCAGCGGTGGCCCCTTTCCCTGCCGCGACCATCACCGACATCGGTGTCGCCAGCCCGAGCGCGCAGGGACAAGCGATGATGAGAACGGCGACCGCGTTCACGATCGCGAAGGCAAAGCGCGGTTCAGGACCGAACAGCGACCAGACGATGAACGTGACGATCGAGATCACGATCACCGCAGGAACGAACCAGCCGGCTACGCGATCGGCGAGGCGCTGGATCGGTGCGCGGCTTCGCTGCGCCTGCGCGACCATGTTGACGATCTGCGAGAGCAGCGTGTCGGCACCGACCCGCTCGGCGCGCATCAGGATCGATCCTGTCCCATTCACCGTCGCTCCGATGACCGGGTCGCCGACAGTCTTCTCGACCGGCAGCGGCTCGCCCGTCACCATCGCCTCATCGACGCTGCTGGTCCCCTCGACGACTACTCCATCTACCGGCACCTTCTCGCCGGGGCGAACGCGAATGGTGTCGCCCTTCTGTACCTGTTCGAGCGGAATATCACGCTCGCTTCCGTCCGCACCGACGACTCTTGCGGTCTTCGGCGCGAGGCCGAGTAGTGCGCGGATTGCGGCGCCGGTGCGGCTTCGCGCCCGCAACTCCATCACCTGACCGAGCAGTACCAGCGCGACGATCACTGCTGCCGCTTCGTAGTAGACGCCGACATGGCCGGCCGCGTCGCGGAATGAAACGGGGAAGATGCCCGGCGCCACCGTCGCAGTCACACTGTAGATCCAGGCAACTGCCACTCCCATCCCGATCAGCGTGAACATATTCAGACTGCGATAGACCACCGACGCCCACGCCCTCTCGAAGAAAGGCCAGCCGCCCCACAGCACGACAGGCGTCGCGAGAGCGAGCTCGATCCAGGAACCCCAGACCGTCAACGTGTGGCCGAGCAGATCGTGGGCACCCGGCATGTGACGCAGCATTGCGAACACCACCAGCGGCGCCGTCAGCACGGCGCTGACCCAGAAGCGCCGCGTCATGTCATCGAGCTCCGGGTTCGACTCCTCCATCGTCACAGTGCGTGGCTCGAGCGCCATCCCGCAGATCGGGCAGCTCCCCGGGGAGTCGCGCACGACCTCGGGGTGCATCGGGCAGGTCCACTCCGTACGCGTTGCCGGAGCCGTCACCGTCTCAGGCTCGAGAGCCATGCCGCACTTTGGGCAGGCGCCGGGATGATCCTGTCGCACTTCCGGATCCATCGGGCAAACGTAAACGGCACCGGCGACTGCGGGTGGAGGCGCGGGCCTGCTTTCGCCGATCCACGCGGACGGATCTGCATCGAACTTAGCTTTGCAGCCGGGATTGCAGAAGTAATACGTCGTTCCGTTAAGCGTCGAGCTGCCCGCGGCGCGTGCCGGATCGATCATCATTCCGCAGACCGGATCCTTCACGCGCTCCGGCTTCGTATCGGCCGTTGCACCGTAGGCTGCAGGATCGGCATCGAACTTCGTTTTGCAGCCGGGATTGCAGAAGTAGTACGTCGTCCCGCCGACGGTCGAGCTGCCCGCCGCTCGTGCAGGATCGATCGTCATCCCGCAGACGGGATCAACAGCCTTCGGAGAATCTCCACCTGGTCCGTGCTGATGGCCGCTCTTCATCGAAACCTCCCGTGCTGACACCTGAGCACGGGTGACACACTAAGCCTTGCCACGGTGGGAAGGTCAAATCGATGCCACGTACGACGCCTCGCCAACGTCACCCCGAGCGGTTGGGTGGAGACAACTGCCATCATTGGGTCGTCGGCTTTCTCCTGAGCGCGCCGATGGCGGGCCGCCATCGGCGATCGCGCGAGCCGCGCGACCCCCATGGCGCCCTTCGCTGCATGGCGATGGCGTGCCGCGTGAGAGAGAATGAACCCCGAACAAACCATGAACCCACTCCCCCCATGGATCCTCCCGGCAGTCGTCGCGGCGACCTACGCCGTCGTCTTCATCGCTGAGATGCTGTTTCCGTTGCGGCGGAGAGTGGAAGCGGCGCCACGTCATCTGGTGCGCAACTTCACGATGGGCGGCGTATCACTGGCCCTGATGACTGTCCTGCAGACACCAATCCTCGTACCGATCGCACGGATCGTAGAGGAACGGCAGCTGGGCCTGGTCCACTGGCTCGACATCCCGCGGCCGTGGTCCATCGTGATCGCGATCCTGCTGCTCGACTACACGCTCTGGTACTGGCACTGGGCAAGTCATCGCGTGCCGTTCCTCTGGCGCTTCCATCTCCCCCATCACGTCGACCGCGATCTCGACGCTTCCACCGCCTTTCGCTTTCACTTCGGCGAGCTCGCGCTCTCGATTCCCCTTCGTGGCCTGCAAATCGCGCTGATCGGCGCTGAGCCGCTTGCGGTCGGTCTCTGGCAGATCATTCTCTTCGTCTCGATCCTCTTTCATCACTCGAACATTCGGTTGCCGGCTCGCCTCGAGGTCGTTCTCGTACGGCTGATCGTCACACCGCGCATGCACGGCATCCACCACTCGGCGCGCGAGGGAGAGACGAACAGCAACTGGTCGTCGATCCTGACGGTCTGGGACTTTTTGCACCGGACGTTCCGGCTCGACGTTCCCGACGAGAGGATCGTAATCGGCGTTCCCGCCTGGCAGCAGGAACGCGAAGTGACGATCGGCCGTGTGCTGGTGATGCCGTTCCGCTCGCGCCGTAACGACTGGACGCCTCCGGTTGACGCGCCGTGAGGCGTTGCCGTTAGGCGGCCTTCTGGGCGGGGCTGCGGGCGAGGACGCCCGCGGTACGGCAGGCGGGGACGCCTGCGCTACGAACGGCCATGTGTAGCGCGGACGTCCTCGTCCGCAGCGGGGCGTCTCGCCCCGCGCGCCGCAGCCGAGACGAACCGCGGCAGGCTGACGGGGCCGCCTGCGCTACGATGGCGCCATGAAGCGACTTCTTTTTCTCGCTCTCGTTCCGTTCGTGCTTATCTCTGCGACTGCCGAGGGGCAGAAGAAGGGGGCGGCGCCGTTCTCGGTCGTCGAGGCGACGATTCCGGAGATGCAAGCGGCATTGCGCGACGGGCGCGTGACGTCGCGCGAGTTGGTGCTGCAGTCGCTGGTCCGCATTGCGACGTACGAGGATCGACTGAATGCCGTCGTCACGGTGAATCCGCGTGCACTCGAAGAGGCGGAAGCGCTCGACCGCGAGCGGAAGGCCGGCCGGGTCCGTGGTCCGCTGCATGGGATTCCGATCGCGCTGAAGGACATCATCCATACGAAGGACATCCGGACGACCGGCGGCGCGCTGGCGTTCGAACATCTCGTTCCGCCTTACGACGCAACCGTCACAACGCTTCTGCGTGATGGTGGCGCCGTCATCATCGCCAAGACGCAACTGACCGAGCTGGCAAACTGGGTAGCCTCCAACCCTTCGATGCCGAACAACTACAACGGCCTCACCGGCTTCGCATTCAATCCGTACGATCCGCGGCGCGATCCACGTCCCTCCGTCTCCGACGGACGGAATGTCCTCAATACCGGCGGCTCGAGCTCCGGCGCCGGGACGGCCGCGAGTTTCTGGGCGGCGAACGTCGGGACCGAGACTTCAGGCTCGATCCTCAGCCCCGCCAACGCGACGATGCTCGCTGCGATCAAACCAACGGTCGGCCGCATCTCGCGCTACGGCATCATCCCGATTACCGCCGATCAGGACACCGCCGGTCCGATGGCCCGGACGGTCACCGATGCGGCAATTCTGATGGGGGTGCTCGAGGGACCGGCGCCCGACCCGAACGATGCGGCAACCTCGCGCTGCACTCCACCGCCTGACCGTGACTACACGCAGTATCTGACGCGTGACGGTCTGCGCGGTGCACGCATCGGTGTTCCTCGCGCCTTCTACTACGACCGGGTAAAGGCACCGGGAGGCGAGCAGATGCGCGGCGGCCAGTCACCCGAGGGGCTCGCCGCAATGAATGAGGCGATCGAGGCGATGAAGGCGCAGGGAGCGACGATCGTCGACCCCGTCGACATCCCGAGCATCGTCGATCCCGATCCGAAGAACAACCTGCTCGAATGGGGCATCTGCACGAGTATGGACGACGTGCACGAGAAGAAGTGCTCGATCGTTTTCGCCTACGGGATGAAGCGTGATTTCAACTCCTGGCTTGCATCACTCGGCGACGCCGCGCCGGTCAAGACCCTCACCGCGCTGCGCCGCTGGAACAACGACCACCAGAAGCTCGGCTCGATCCGTTACGGCCAGTCGCTGCTCGACGTCTCCGACGCGATGGATCTCGAACTGCACAAGCCACGCTACGAGGCCGACCGTGCGAACGACATTCGACTGACCGCAACGCATGGCATCGACGCCGTGATGAAAGAGCACAAACTCGATGCACTCCTCTTCCCGGCGGGATGGGGGGCTTCGATTGCGGCGCGTCCGGGATATCCGACCGTCACGGTTCCCTTCGCGATGCTCCCTAACGCTCCGACGCAGGCGTATCCCGAAGGCTTCGATGCGAAACCCTCACCGTTCGGCGTCAGCTTCACCGGCATGGCCTGCAGCGAGCCGGCGCTGATCCGGATTGGCTACGCATTCGAACAGGCGACGAAGAGACGGGTGCCGCCGCAGTTGTAGGACTGCCTCAACGACGGGGGCCGGCCCGCCTTCTCGTCGTAGCCGGATTCATTTCGGCCTCGACTACGGCGGTCTGACCTTCCATGACAGCGATCCCTTCGATGCGGACCGTGTCGTAGTAGCGTTCCGTGTGGGAAATCTCCACATCATAGGAGCCTGCAGCGAGCGGGAAGCGCGCCTCGCCATCGGCATTCGTATGCAATGTGAAGAGTGCTGTTCGACTGCCCGACTCCTGTACTTCCACGGCCAGACCGCGCAGCGGCACACCGGTAGACGAGCTCACGACTACCGATAGCAGCCCGGCTGGCAACAGGGAAAGGTTCAGGCCGGAGTGTGTCACCCCGCCTGACGTCTGGATTGCAGACCCATCGAGAAAGCGGGCAGTAGCCGGATAGAACCGTGTCGCGAAGCGATAGAGATCATCGTGTACGCCTATGCGGAACGAGCCGCTGCCGGGGACAACCAGCGAAAAGAGTCCATCAGTACCGGTCTCTGTCGACCCGCGCACGCTTCCGTCGAGGTTGTAGGCAACGGCCGTGACTCCGGCAACCGGGCTTCCACTGCTGTTGGTAACCGCGCCTTCGAGACGGGCGGCCAGTGAAAGCGATGCGGGGATGATTCTGGTCGTCCCGGCCGCCAGCATGAGCCACTCAGCGCCATTGAAAGAGGAAGCATCATGAAACGACGGCGCGTAGATGCCGCCAGCGTCGTGGAAGACGAGCCGATAACTTCCCGGTTCGAGAGCAAGCACGTAATCGCCGCCGCTGTCCGAGGTGACCGTGTGAGGCGCGCCGGTTGCGTCCCATGCCGTAGCTGTCACGGCTGCGAGCGGAGCGCCTGTAAGCGCGTCGGTGACGCGGCCGCCCAGACGCGCGGCCAGGGGCAGGGTGAAATTCACAGTCTCTGTCGTGGCGGCTGACGTGCTCAATAACGGCGCCGCTTCGAACGTGCGCGCGTCGCCATTGAATCGTGGCAGATAGATCAATGTGTCATCCCACGCTGCCATCCGATACGAGCCTGGCGGGACGACGAGACGATAGTTCCCGGCGCCGTCACTCGAGGTCCAGCCACGTTCAGTTCCGCTCGTGTTGTAGACGGCGACGACCATTCCGGCGAGAGGCGTCCCATTGACGGTGGCTACACGACCGGCCAGGTAACTGCCGCGCACCAGCGCGAAGTCGATCGTGAGATTACGATCGACGGTCACCAGCTTCGAGGTGCTGAACGAGTCGGCACCGGAATGAAAGCTCGTTGCGTACAGCCCTGCCGGGTCCCAGGCGAGCAGCCGATAGTCACCGTTGGTGAGCACCAGTGAGTAGGTCCCCGTCGCTGACGTGACGCCGGAGCCGGCGAGCGTGCCGGCCGCTGTGTAGGCGGAGACCGTCATTCCCGGAAGGGGCGTCACTCCGCTGACGACTTTTCCGCTGACGATCGCCGCACCTGCGTTCGAACCAATCAGCAGCAGGACAAAGAAGAGTGCCGATCTCAGGGCCATGGGGAGTGGATCGCCTCTCTCACTGCGAGCACCGTTCGACGATCTCCGACGATGTTCCAGTCGAGAGGTGCAGTGCCGATCGTGGAGTCGGCTTTCTGGTGAAAGAAAACGACCGAGCGGATCGCCGGGTAGTTCTCCCGGATCTCCTGGAATGCGCGTGCATACCATTCCGCGGGATCGCCGCCGGAGGCGAGCGTTCCGAACTCGCTGATCATGATCGGCTTCTGCAGGTCGCGGAGCGTCGCGTACGACTTGTCGAGAATCTGGCGGAACGACCACCAGCGCGACCAGGAGGCCACATCGCCGTAATTCAACACGCCGGTACTCACCCAGTCGACCCACTCGCTTCCGGGGTAATAGAACTCGAACCACGGCATCGAGATGTGAGGGGACCAGACCCACAACACGTTGGTCGCTCCCATCTTCTGAAAAACCGTATGCACATGGCGCCACGCAGCGATGAAGTCGTCCGGCCGGTTTCCGTTCTGCGGTCCCCACGGATAGCGATATGGATCGTTCATCTCATGGGCGAAACGGAGCAGAATCGGTTTGCCGTGCTTTGCAGCGGCGGCGGCCCAGGGCGCGATGTGGAAGTCATACTCCCCTCTCGCAATGGCCGCCAGCGATGCGTACTCGCGCTCTGCCAGGGGCGGGAGATTGGTCCTGCGTGTCTGATCGAAATCCGACACCCACGGTTCCCACGTAATCATAGGAACCGATCCGAGCCGGTCGATGGTCTCCACCATCCTGAGGGGAAAAGTCGCCTGATCAGGCTTGTCGCCCCAGGCCTGATAGAACGCGACGATCGGAAATCGTGTCTCGACACTCGTCTCGAACTGTTCGAGCCCTGCGAACGTGCGAGGGAATCCGCCATCGTAGGCACCGAGTAGCATCGAGTCAGGCTGTCTGAGATTCTCGAGTGAGGAGAAGCCCGGCAGCATTCGGCCGAGCTCGGTGGCGCGTGTGACTCGACCGCCCGCCTTCTCGCGGAGTCGTGACTCCCCGTCAGACAGTCCCTGCCCGAAACGTGCGAGCGACGCCTCCGCACGCGTATAGCCACCGCGCAGCGTCGCCCCCACCTTCCCCTGAAACATGACGCCGAGCGCCAGCAGCCAGCCGAGAGCAAAGAAAGCGATCTGATAGCGCCGCCGTGCGTTCATCGTTTTCGCGAGTCACTCCAGGCGGCATACAAACGTCCACTCGCAAAGATGACGTTCAACGCCGCAAAGCCGATCATGCCTGCCGCCACCTCGGTCGTAATGCGAGCTTCCGATTCGTCGAGAAGGTATAGACGCCGGTAGGCGGCCCAGAGAACCGCGGCTACTGAGAACGCCACCGTAAGGAGCGGAACAGATGCCATTCTGATGAAATTGCCGGTGCGCCGCTCCTTGGAGGTCGGTATGTAGGGGACCGGGATTCGAGCGACCGCAAGCAGAAGACCTCGAAGATAGGTGCTCCAGCAGCCGAGCTTGAGTAGCATTCCGCGCCAGTGCAGCCCCCGTTCTCTGTCGGGATCGCAGAGCCACCGTTGCGCAAGGACATAGACGAGTACGCCAAAGAAACCGACCGGGACTGCGCGCACGAGATACTCGCGCAGGAACATGCTGGCGGGCTGCATCCCGGTGAAGAGATACAGCAGCGGGATGGTGAGATAGATAAGCGAGGTGAGTCCCACCAGGTAGTAGGTTCCGACCATCAGATAGGAAAGGCGCTGATGCCACGTGAGCCGCCTGAAGGCGCGGGGATACTCGCGGAGAAGAACCTCGTACACCCCTCGCGACCATTTCAGCTGCTGGCGGAGAAACGAGTCGAGATCCTCCGGGACGAGACCGCGTGCGAGAACTTCAGGCACGTAGACCGAGCGCCAGCCTGCCGCATGAAGCCGGATCGCCGTGACGAGATCTTCCGCAAGCCCGATCCCATGCCCTCCGATCGAATCGAGCGCCGCACGACGGAAGGTGCAGTTCGCGCCGATGGCCACCGTCGTTCCGGTGCCGTGCATGCCCTGCAGCACCGGGCCATAGAACGAAAACGTCTGCTCCGCGGCAGCGCGCGCTACGAATGATGAGCCCGCGTTGTAGTACGTCTGGGCGACCTGCACGAAACCGACTCGCGGGTCGTCGAAGTGTCCAAGCACCGGCTCGAAAAACTCCGGAAACGGCACGTGATCGGGATCGAGCACCAGGATGATCTCCTCGGTCGTCACCTTCAACGCCGCGTTGATCTTTCCGGCTTTCGCACCCGCAAGGCCGGTGAGCTCGAGATGAACGGCGCCCTTCTCAGCCGCAAGCGCCGCGATAGCCGGATCGCGCGTATCGTCGAGCAGGTAGGTCGTGTGCGGGTAACGGATGAGGCGCGCTGCCTCCAGCGTGCGCTCGAACATCGCATAGGGCTCGCCCGGTGACGACGTGATGAACACTGCCACCGATCGCCCCGCGGTTGGCGGGAGCTCTTCCGGTTGCTCGACGTGAAAGACGTTGTACCAGCCGACGACGATCCGCGCGATGCCGTACCAGGTGGCGAGCGAAAGCAACACGAAGAGCAACGGCTGCCCGACGTGCTCTGCCCTGAACCACCAGAATGCGAAGAGAAGCACGCTCTGCAATCCAAGGAAGATCGGAATCCCCAGCAGCCACCGGTCACGAGGCGACACGGGGCGCGCTCGTCTCCGTCGGAAGAGCTCAGAATCGTCTTGCCAGGCTGGCGCGGATCTCATTGCTCGAATAGAAGGCGGTCTGACTGCGCTCGATCTCGAGCCGGAGAGTGTTCGTCCCGAAAGGAATCGCCGCGGTTGCGACGCCTCGGAACGGATGGTAGCTCCCTTTGATCGTCTCGCGCGCGTAGCCGGTATCGAGATGAAGACCGATCCGTCCTCGCTGCAACTCTCTCGACAACACAACGATTACCCGTGCTTCACGAAGGTTAAGAGGAGAGTAGTAGGGCGTGTAGACGCCGGCGGGCGTGAATCGCGACTCCTCGGTGTCGCGCCAGCCCACCGATGCGCCGAGGGAAAGAGACGGGGAAAGCGGCCGGAGGATCCACGCATCGAAGACGGCGCCGCGGTTGTCGTCGAAGTAGCGCAGCCCCTCGGCGTTTACCGATGCGTACCAGCCCGACGGCTGCTCGAGGTCCCAGCGAAGTGTCGCCGCCGTAACGTACGGGTGGGTCGTCAGGGAGGTGGTCGTGTAGAGAAGCTCTCGTTGGTCGATCGAGAGCGAGAGCCGTGAATGGGGAGAGAGGATGGACCGCCGGACCGCACCTCCGCCGAGGAGCATTGCCTCGCCATCCGGAAACTTCCGGGCTCGAGTCCACACTTCGACAGCGAAGCCCGATCGCGGAAACGACGAGGAGAGGTGAATTGCCGCAAACGGAGCCGTTTCAGACACGCCTTGATCGGGCGACTCGAGGAGGGCCGAGCCGACATCGAAACGCCAGCGGGTGAGCGACTCGGCGCGTGGCACGAACGAGACCTGACCCTGCGCGCGCCGAAATGGCTGATCATCCTCCGCCAGCGAAACACCAGCTTCGACGACGCCGGCGGCGGTGCGCTCGATGTCTCGCAAGGTGGTGCGGGCGTTTTCGTGCTGTGGATCCGAGGCGAGCACTTGCCGGTATTCCCTCGCAGCCGCCGGCCAGTCGCCTGACCAGTAGAGCGCGGTCGCCAGCCCTTCGCGTGCGGCGGCGTTCGCCGGATCGAGGGCGATCAGCGCCCGGAAATCGGCCGCCGCCTCATGGAGACGCCCCTGCCACAAACGGATCCGGGCGAGCAGCAGTTCGAGGTGTTGCGATCCTCTCGCCGGAGGTCTCGCTGCGAGGAGCAACGCTTCGGCCTCCGCGAGACGCTTCTGCGCGACGAGGCTCTCGGCGAGTGCGATCTGCCGCTCCAGATCCTGTGCCGCCTGAACCGACGCTCCGCCGATCGCAAGCGCCGGCTTTGCCGGAGCGGTGATCGCGAGGATTCCGAGAGAGAGAGCGATGAGGGCTCGCGTACGAAACATGGGCGTCAGGGTGCGGGCAACATGAGGAACAGGACCGATCGGCGGGACGATTCCGCCCTCGCCCATGACATCCCAACGGCCTAACAACTTACGCCCATCAGGTTGTCATCCGGTTGTCATCCTGAG
>DASVLC010000112.1:0-3268 GCA_036385045.1 Thermoanaerobaculia bacterium
CATTTTGGCCGCCTCCCAGCGAGCCACCCCACCACCGTGTGCGTCGGGTCAAGGCCCTGTCATCCCGAGCGTAGCGAGGGATCTGGGGGATGGGCGGTGCCAAACACGAGCATGGCACCGCCCGCCCACCCAGATCCTCACGCTACGCTCAGGAGGACAGCCTGGCTGAGCTTAAGTTAAGGCCATTGGGATGACAGCCTGGCTGAGCTTAAGTTAAGGCCATTAGCCTGTCATCCCGAGCCGCCGAAACCCCGGGGGCGGTGGGCGGGTGTGAGGGGTGAAGGACGGAGAGGGATCCCTTGCCGACGACCCGGACGCGTACGGGTCGCATTTCCTCCGGCGCGAGCAGTGCTGGCTCCCTTGCATTCAGGCAGACTGGTACATCCTTGCTGGTAGTCGCCATCTCGCGCTGGGTCGTCGACTCAGGGATCCCTCGCCACCCGCCCGCCACCCGCTCGGGATGACAGGCTGGATGACAGGCATGTGAGGGCGGCCCGAGAAGCAAGCACTCCGAGGAACCGAGGAACTCCGAGGAACTCCGAGGAACTCCGAGGAACCCCAACTCCCCCCAGCACGAAATTTGCTACACTTCGATCGCTACAACGGGGGTGCGGGAGGGTGCAGCTGGTCGAATTCTTTCGAAGCAGGCGCGGTGGGGAGCTGGTGGGGATCATCGTCCTCGCGATCGGCGTCGCCTTCGCTGCCTCGCTCATCACGTATCACCCTCGTGATTCCTCCGCGTTCTACACCTCCACCGAAACCGAGATCCACAACGCGATCGGCTACTACGGAGCCACGCTGGCCTGGGTTCTCGTCAGCTTCTTCGGCGTAGCGAGTCTCCTCTTTCCGACGATCCTTCTCGCTGCCGGATGGAATCGTTTCTGGGGACGAGACATCGAATACTTCCACACGAAGCTGATCGGCTTCGTGATTCTTGCGGTGACTCTGCCGCCGCTATTCGACCTCGGCCTCGGCAAGATCTGGATTCACGACGCACTGATTCCCTCGGGTGGATACCTCGGTCAGGAGATCAACCGCGCCATCAGCGGCAACGTCAACACCAGCGGCGCCGTCATTACGTTCATTACCGCGTTCCTCGTCGGACTCCTGCTTGCGACCCGGATCAGCCTCGCTGCAGTGTTCCTGGCAATCCATCGCCGTTTCTCGGGGTTCGGCAGGACCATCACGTTCCATTGGGCACGTTTCACCGAGCGGCGCCGCAAAGAAAAGATGAAGACGGCGATCGTCCGAAAACACCTCGATGGTGGAGAGACTCCGCGACTACGCCTCGTGGAAGGGGAGTACAACGAGACTTCCGAAGAGAGTCCGTTAGCGGGGCCGCGGAGTGGACCGATCGTGCGCGAAGTGCGAGGGCGCGGCAGCTTCCAGATCCGAAAGGTGACGAAGGCCGATCTCCGCAAGGCCGCCGAGGAGCTTTCGCGGCAGCCGGATTCGAATCCGTTCGAGTTGTACCGTCAGGCAGATGAACCGATCGCTCCGCCTCTCTCGAGACCAAGATCGGCTGCCTCCTCGAAGCCAGTTGTCCTGTTTGAAGACGATCCGGAACCGATCGAGGACGTGCCTCGTAAGTCGATGCGACGCAGCGTGGCATCTTCCGTGTCGCAGCCGAAGCCTTCGATCCCGCGCCCGGCAATGCGCAGACCGAAGGAGCCTGCGCGGCGTGAGATGAAACTTACCCACGACCTTCTGCCGCCGATGGAGCTGCTGACTGAAGGTCCGAAGCAGGACCGGATCAATGAAGAGGTCCACAAGAAATATCTCGAGGTGGGCCGCCAGATCGAGGAGCGCTGTCACGAATTCTCGGTAGATGGCGAGATCACGGCGTATCACCCCGGCCCTGTTGTTACGACCTTCGAGTTCAAGCCAGGTGCGGCGGTGAAGTACGCCAAGGTCGTGAATCTCGGTGACGATCTTGCCCTTGGACTGAAAGCCGAGTCGATCCGCATCGAGCGGATCTCCGGGTCCTCGACCGTCGGGATCGAGGTTCCGAACAAGAACCGCGAGTCGATCATGTTGCGCGACATCGTCGACACCGAGGCGTTCGCGAATTCGCAGTCGCTGCTGACGGTGGCCCTCGGGAAAGACATTCACGGCGATCCGATCGTCACGGATCTCGCGAAGATGCCGCATCTGCTCGTCGCCGGCGCGACCGGAGCTGGTAAGTCGGTCGGTCTCAACTCGATGATCGTGTCGCTTCTCTACAAGGCGACACCGAAGCAACTCCGCATGCTGATGATCGACCCGAAGATGGTCGAGCTGAAGATCTACGAAGACATCCCGCACCTGCTCCATCCGATCGTGACCGATCCGAAGCTCGCGTCCAACGCGTTGATCTGGGCGGTGAACGAGATGGAGAACCGCTATCGCTGTCTCGCCGAGTGTGGCGTACGGAACATCGACCAGTACAACGCGCTGCTCAAGGATCCCGACGCTCATCGTCGTGCGCGTAAGGTTTCACCCGAGGACAGCACGCCGACTCCTGACGCGATGCAGTACATCGTCATCATCATCGACGAGTTCGCTGATCTGATGATGGTGGCCTCCAAGGATGTCGAGACCTCGGTGACGAGGCTCGCGCAGAAGGCGCGCGCCGTCGGAATCCATCTCATCATAGCGACCCAGCGACCCTCGGTCGACGTGATCACCGGCGTCATCAAAGCGAACTTCCCTTCGCGCATCTCCTATCAGGTCGCCTCCCGGATCGACTCCCGCACGATCCTCGACACCCAGGGAGCCGAAAAACTCCTCGGCCGGGGCGACATGCTTTTCCTGCCGCCGGGCACGGCCCGCATCCGTCGCATCCATGGCGCCTACGTCTCCGAGACCGAGATCAACGCGATCGTCGAGTTCGTGAAGAACAACCAGGGCGAGCCGCGCTACATCGAAGAGATCACGAAGCCGCTCGACGAGAAGAACGGTGCCGACGGCATCGAGTACCTCGACGACCCGAAGTACGACGAGGCGGTCCGCGTCGTTCTCACCACCGGCCAGGCCAGCGCGTCGTACCTCCAGCGCCGTCTGAAGTTAGGCTACTCTCGTGCCGCGCGTCTGATCGAGATCATGGAAGCCAACGGCGTCGTCGGCCCGTCGCAGGGGAGCAAGCCTCGCGACATCCTCATCCGCTCCGACGACTACCCCTCGGCCAGCGGCGAGATCTGAACGCGCCGAGCGGGCGTGTCTTCGGTGCGCAGCGAAGCCGCGCGTAAGCGAGCGCGTAGCGAGTGAGTAGCGCGGACGTCCTCGTCCG
>DASVLC010000113.1:0-6929 GCA_036385045.1 Thermoanaerobaculia bacterium
CCCCCGCGCCGCCTCACTCGGAACGAAATCCAGGAACCTGCTGTTACGCCGCCCGGACATGCAGCGCACCGTACGTGTACTCCGAATCGCGCTGCCGGTCGTCTTCATTGCCTTCATCCTGGTCCTGTACCTGAGCTGGGACCGTAGTGCCGGCCGCAGAGGCAAGCCGGCGGGCGAGCCGGTGACGTCTACGCAGCGGCCTGAGGACCGTCCCCAGGCCGAGGCGAAAGCATTCGAGGACGTGCAGACGATCGGCGGTCGGGTGGTCTCCCGGATCCGCGCCGATCGGGTGGTGTCGTTTGAGTCTGGATGGACGACGCTCGAAGGGGTCGCGCTGACGATCTATCGCGATAACGGATTGACGTACGAGCTCGTCTGTTCCGACGCGCAGTTCAACAGCGCCACGAAAGAGGCTCATGCGAAGGGGGGCGTGCGTCTCACGACCAGCGATGGAATCGAGGTGGTGACCGCAGAGATGTATTACGACGGCGCCCGCCTGAGCAACGAGATTCCGGTCCAATTCCGGATTGATCGCTGGACCGGCCGCGCCGGGGCGCTCGATCTGAACGTCGAGAGCGAAACCCTTCGTCTTCACCGCAACGTGGACGCAACGATGGCAGCGATCCAGCCGGGAGAGCAGCCGATGAACGTCCGAGGCGCCGAGAGCGTTTTCCTTCGCGCCGAGAACCGCGTCGAGTTCCGTGAGGGAGTGGAGATGGATCGCGGCGACGACGCGCTTCGCGCCGACCGGATGAACGGACGGTTCAGTCAGGACCGCAGCCAGTTGATCGGACTCGAAGGCAACGGCAACTGCGTGATCGTGATGGCCGCGCGAAGCACTGCGTCCGAAGGGGGAGGGACGGGCCGCGCCACCATCACCTCGGAGAGCTTCCATACCGAGCTCGGTCCCGACGGCCGCATCAACGCAATCAATACCGTCGGTGGTGCCGCCCCCGCGCGCGCCGTTCTCGACGGTCCACCGCAGCGCGACATCGTCGCGCGCGCGTTTCGCGTCGCACTCGAGAACCAGATCGTGAGTGAGATTCGAGCGGAATCGGGTGTCGTGATGAAGGAACTTGGAGCGTCGCCGCGTCAGGTGCAGGGCGAGAAGGTGACGATCTGGTTCGACAAGACGACGCGTCGTGCGCAGTCCGCATTTCTCGAGGGTGCGTTCCGCTATACAGATCCGAGGGCGACCGCTTCGGCCTTTCGTGCGAACTACGACATCGCCGGAGATCGCATTGTCCTTACGACCGATGCCGGATGGCAGGCGACCGTCGTCGCGGATGGGCAGACCGTCAAGGCACAGAAGATCGAGTTCTCTCCTCGCGCCCAGACGGCGCGCGCGACCGGAAACGTGATCGCACACTTCGTCTCCCGCCCGAAAGGAAGCCTTTCTGCCGGGTCGAGCGGCGTGTTCCCCTCCGGGGCGCCTGTATTCGTGAACGCGAATGAGCTGATGATGAATCAGGTTGCGCAGACGGCACACTTCACCGGCAACGTGAAAGCCTGGCAGGACATCAATACGATCCTTTCGAGAGAACTGCAGGTGCAGGGCAACGGCGAGGTCATCACCGCGAGTGGCGACGTCCGCTCTGTTCTCTACAACACAGGAAGCGAAGCGAAGAAGACTCCGGTTCAGTCGCGCAGCGAACAGCTGATCGGCAGACGGAACGACCGGCGCATCGAGCTCGCTGGCAACGTCTCCATCGTCGATGGCACACAGACCGTCGAGGCGCGAAAGGCGACATTCTTTCTCGATGACAAGCAGAAGGTTCAGCGGATCGAGGCAGACAACGACGTGAAACTGACGGAGTCATCCACCGGACGCAGAGGGAGCGGTGACAAGGCTGTCTACCACGTGGACAAACGGATGATCTACGTTTCCGGCACCCCCGCGACGGTGACCGACCCGAGCGGATCAGTCACAGGCCAGCAGATCTCGTTCGACCTCACACGAAACCGCGTCCAGGTCGTCAGCCCCGAGGGGCAGACGAAGGGAACCTTCAAGCACGAGGGCTGACGCCTTTCCATTCTCGGTTTTCGATTTTCGATTTCCCGATAGTGTTACTCTCCCCGCGGAATGACCGTAGTCAACCCGGAGCGTGAAGGACTCCTTCTGCGTGCGGCACATCTCGTCAAGGTCTACAAAGGGCGGAAGGTCGTGCGCGATATCTCCATCGAGATCAGACAAGGGGAGATCGTCGGTCTGCTCGGCCCGAACGGCGCCGGCAAGACCACCACGTTTTACATGATCGTCGGTCTCGTCCGACCGGATGGCGGAACGGTGGCCCTGGGAACCGACGACATCACGCAGCTTCCGATGTATTTGCGCGCACAGCGGGGGATCAGCTACCTCCCGCAGGAAGCGTCGGTGTTCCGGAAACTGACGGTCGAAGAGAACCTGCTGTCGGTTTTCGAGACGATGAATCTCCCTCGGGCCGAGCGTCAGCGGAGAACGGCGGAATTGCTCGAGGAGTTCGGAATCACGCACATCGCGAGGAACCGGGCGTACTCGTTGTCGGGAGGGGAGAGAAGGCGAGTCGAGATCGCAAGGAGCCTGGCGATCAACCCGGCATTCATCTTGCTGGATGAGCCATTTGCAGGAATCGATCCAATTGCCGTATTCGAGATTCAGCGCATCGTTTCGCAACTGCGAGCACGCGGGATCGGAATACTCATTACTGACCATAACGTGCGGGAAACGTTGAAGATCACCGATCGCGCCTATATCATCAAGGAGGGTGAGATCTTCCGGCAGGGCGTGCCGGAAAGCCTCTCTGCTGATGCTGAAGTTCGCCGAATTTACCTCGGCGAATCGTTCAACCTGAGCTGATCGCTGACTCACCAGTCGTACCAGAGCTGATATGGCACTTGAACAGAAGCTACACCTCAAACTCAGCCAGAAGCTGATCATGACTCCGTCGCTGCAGCAGGCGATCAAGCTGCTGCAGCTCTCGAAACTCGAGCTTCAGGAGGTCCTCAACCAGGAACTGCTCGAGAATCCTCTGCTCGAAGAGACAGCGGAGGAAGCGAAGACCGAAGAGACGCCGGCCGAAGAGGCTGAGACGAAGAGCGAAGACGAAGCCAAGAAGACCGAGGCGGAAGCCGAGGCGAAGGACGACAAAGACAAGGACTCCTTCGACGAGATCGATTACGACGCCTATTTCCAGGACTACATCGAGTATGGCTACAACCCGCGCGGGATGGGAGAAGAGCACGAAGAGTTTCCCATCGAGAACACGCTGACGCGCCCCCCCAACCTTGCCGATCACTTGACCTGGCAGCTGTCGATGTCGGACGCCTCGCAGAGAATCAAAGACATTGCGCAGTTCATCATCGGAAACATCGACGAAGATGGCTATCTGCGCGCGACGGGCGAAGAGATCATCGCGTCGGGCGGCTATGGCGCCGATGAAGTGGAGGCCGCGGTACGCGCCGTCCAGTCGCTCGATCCGATCGGAGTTGGCGCGCGAGACCTGCGCGAGTGCCTGCTTCTTCAGCTGCGATTCCTCGAGATCGACGAGCCACTGGTCGAGGTCGTGATCCGCGACCACTGGGAAGAGTTCATGCAGCGGAAGTTCGTTCCGCTCGCGAAGACTCTCGGGATCGACATGAAGTCGCTCGAGGGCATCGTCGAGCTGATCAAGCATCTCGATCCCAAACCAGGGAGGAAATACTCCAATGAGCGAGCGATCTATGTCGAGCCCGACGTCTATATACACAAGGTGGGCGACGAGTACATGATCGTTCTCAACGAGGACGGCATGCCGAAGCTGCGGATCAACAGCGGCTATCGCTCCATGCTCAGCTCGATGGACTCCAAGCAGGATGGCGAGACGGTCAACTACATCAAGGACAAGATCCGTTCGGCCGTCTGGCTCATCAAGTCACTCGACCAGCGGCAGCGGACGATCTACAAGGTCGCCGAGTCGATCGTGAAGCATCAGCGCGAGTTCCTCGAGAAGGGGATCGATTTCCTTCGCCCACTCGTGCTGCGCGACGTAGCCGACGACATCCAGATGCACGAGTCGACCGTTTCGCGCGTCGTTTCGAACAAGTACATGCACACCCCGCGCGGCCTCTTCCTGATGAAGTACTTCTTCCACAGCGGAATCGATTCCGACACCGGCGAAGACATCTCGTCACTCACTGTGAAGAAGAAGATCCAGAGCTACATCGACAACGAGGACCCGCGCAAACCTCTCTCCGACTCGAAGATCATGAAGATCCTCAACGACGAGGGAATCAACATCGCCCGCCGCACGGTGGCCAAGTACCGGGACGAGCTCAACATCCCTTCATCCACTGATCGCAAGCAAATCTTTTGATTCGAGGTGTCCTTCATGGCAACCGAGATTTCCGGCAGGAACTACGAGATCCCTCCCGACATTCGCGGAATGATCGAAAAGAAGCTGGCAAAGATCCAGGAGCGGCTGTTCGACGACGTGATCGATGTACGCGTCGTCATGCAGGTGGAGAAATACCGGAACATCTGCGAAGTTCTGATCAAGGGAAAGAACCACGACGTCAAGACCGTCCAGGAGTCCGACGAGTCGATGCAGGACGCCGTCAACAAGGCGGTCGATCACATCAAGAGACAGGCTCAGAAAAACCGCCGGAAACTCCGCGATCTCCATCGCGGAAGCAGTACGAAATCGAAGCCGGTGACCGAGTGGGCCCTGCAGGTTCTCGAACCATCTCAGCTCCGCCACACCGACGAGCCTTCGAACACCCGGGTCGTCAGGACCAACAACATCTCCATCCGCCCGATGTCGATCGAGGAAGCCGCACTCCGTCTCGATGACTCGAAGAATGAGTTCATCGTTTTCCGCGACATCGACACCGACAGGGTCTCGGTCATCTACAAGCGCAAAGACAACAACCTCGGGCTGATCTCACCAGAGTTCTGAGCCGTGGGTGTTTTAGATCGGAAACGCGCCGGAGGATCGGCGCGTTTTCCGTTTTCGCGTGCAGCTGAGAGGCGCGTCGATGCGGAAGCGACGGCCCTCCGCCGAGCCGAGTATTTGCCCGGTCTTTCCTTCCGTCCTCATTTCCGGGCCCGCTACGCGCTACCATAGACACGATGCGCGAACTTCGGGACGAGGATTTCATCGAAACGACGGTGCAGACGCTCCATGCCACCGAGCTCGACGACCTCCAGCTGAAACTCGTGATCGGGGACGACGGCCTCGACCGCGTGATCGCCCGACCGCGTGTCCAGAAGCCGGGGCTCGCCTTTGCCGGCTACTACGAGTACATCAAGCCATGGCGCGTGCAGATCATCGGCGCCTCGGAGACGAAGTATCTCCAGAGCCTTCCGCCGCGCCTGCGCGAGAAGCGGATCCGAGATGTCTCAGGGCTCGACATCTCCTGTTTCATCGTCACCAAGGGGCTCACGCCGCTCGAAGAGTTCCGGAACGAGTGCGAGAAGCGCTCGGTGCCGCTCTACTCGACCCCGGCGATGTCGTCGACCACGATCACGCGCACGACGTACTTCCTCGAAGAAACGATGGCACCTCGTATCACGATGCATTCGGGGCTGCTCGATGTGTATGGCATCGGCGTGCTGCTGCTCGGCGACAGCGGCATCGGCAAGAGCGAATGCGCCCTCGATCTGATCTACCGCGGACATCGCCTGATCGCGGATGATCTGGTCGTCGTCAAACGCCACCCGAACGACGTGCTGCTCGGTTACTCGAACGATCTGCTCCGCCACCATATGGAGCTTCGCGGCATCGGAATCATCGACATCAAGGACCTCTTCGGTGTCGCCTCGACCCGCGACGTCAAGCCGATCGACATGGTCGTGAAGCTCGAGAAGTGGGTCGAGGGGGCGGAGTACGACCGTCTCGGGATCAGCGGGGAAGGCTACGAACTGCTCGGCGTGACGAAGCCCTACGTCCGGCTGCCTGTCGCCTCCGGCCGCAACCTTGCACTCCTGGTCGAGGTTGCGGCACGCAATCATCTGATGAAGCTTCAGGGCTACGATTCGGCCCGCGATTTCACGCGCAAGATCGACGAACAGATCGCGCGCCAGGGATCCGGCCCAACGGAAACGCTCGCGCATACCAACCACGAGGAGATGGCCAGCTCGGAGATCCGCAGCGTGCAGTCGAGAACGAGATTCGCGCCCGACGTGATCGACCGGACCAGGCGCCAGCGATAGTCGCCGGGGCGTTCCGACGAGTGGAAGTAGTTCGGCGGGCGAGACGCCCGCGAGCGGACGAGGACGTCCGCGGTACGGCAGGCGAGGACGCCTGCGCTACAGAGACCCGGAAACACACTCGAAACAGCCGCTCGCGCTAGACTGGAACGACCATGGAATCACCGCCGTATCTTGCCGTCATCACAGGGCTCTCAGGGTCGGGCAAGAGCTACGTCCAGTCGACTCTGGAAGACCTCGGGTTCTACTGCACCGACAATCTGCCGCTCCAGCTGATCGAGCCCTACCTCCAGGAAGTCGCGGAGCACGAAAAGGCCGAGAGGGTAGGGATCGTCGTCGACGTCCGGACTCACGATTTCGCGACGCTCTTCCCGGCGTTCTATCGCGATCGGCTCAAGAAGCTCGTGCCGAACTCCGTTCTGATCTTCCTCGAGGCGGCCGACGAAGTGATCGCGCGGCGGTATTCGGAAACGCGCAGGCCGCATCCGCTGGAGAAGGACCGTCCGCTGGTTCAGGCGATCAAGGCAGAACGGCAGGCGCTCACCGAGGTGAAGTCGCTCGCGGACATGGTGCTCGACACCTCGCAGTTTTCGGTGCACGAGCTCAAAGCGGAGGTAATGAGACGATTTCAGATCCCCGGCAGCGAGCCGTCGATGCTGGTCACGATCATCACCTTCGGCTTCAAGTACAGCCTTCCTTACAACCTCGATCTGCTGTTCGACGTCAGGTTCCTGCCGAATCCACACTTCGTCGAGTCGCTCCG